>CAIYFE010000242.1 GCA_903925445.1 uncultured Burkholderiales bacterium
ACATTCCGACCGGCTACACCGATTTATTGGGCTACGCCTACACCATTCACCAAGATGCGCCCATCGTGGGCGGGCGCAACATCACCTACCACACCCAGCGCCCCGAGGTCTGGCACACGCCTGTTTATGGGGACATTCAACCGGTCAACGATGCCATCGTGACGCTGCCGCAAGCCGGTTATTTGATTCCCGCCGGTTGGGTGTCTGTGGTCAAGCCTTATTTGCAAAAACACGGCATTGTGTTTCATGCTCTGCCGCACCGCTTAAAAAACCTGGCCGTGCAAGCCTTGCAAGTTGATCCAGACAGCATCTCGTTTGAATCAAGAACCTTCCAAGGTCGCTTGCGCACCAGCATCAGCGGCACTTGGAGCCCCTCGCAGGCCGATGTGTTGCAAGGCTCTTTGTATGTGCCCATCCACCAAGCGCGCGCCTTGCTGGTGGCGCATTTGCTCGAACCGGTGGCACCTGATTCGCTGTCGCGTTGGGGTTTGTTCAACACCGCTTACGAAATCACCGATCACATCTCCAACCACCGACAACTGCAACTGGCGCAATGGATGTACGCACAAGACCGCCGCATCTTGCAGCAATACGGCGAGGACTTGCACAAAAAACTCCCGGCTCTGCGCAAGGAATTTCAAACCCGCATGGACCGTGATGAGCGCTTCAAAGAAGACCCAGAACAACGCATCGACTTTTGGATGCGTCAAATCCCCTACCACGACCCCACGTTCAATCAGTACCCGGTCTTGCGGGTTGATCAAGCGCCGATGACGCAAGTTCAATGAGCTTGTGCTTTCGGCACGATCCCCATTGACTCAACCCCAAGCGACTTTTCTAAAACCTGTGAAGCTGATCATGCAAGCCACGATGCGGTAAAACTCTGCGTCAACACAAGACGCGCGGCAAATCCGGCCAAGACAAAACACATCCATGCTCCATAAAACGCTTGAATTGACAAAGGCGTTGAATCACTCACCAACGTTGTAAAGATAGCCAAGAAAAACAAAGTGGCTTTGGGATTGGTGGCATTGGTCAAAAAGCCGGTCGAAAACGCCCTCCAAGCAGAGGGCGAGTCGGATACAGCAGGTGTTTGCGCTGTCGTATCGGTTTGCACAGATGCCGCTGGTTTGGCTTGCAGCAATTTGAAGGCCAAATAAAACAAATAGGCCGCGCCCAGCAATCGCGCAACAACTGCAAAACTTGGCGCCGCATTCAGCAACGCTCCCACGCCCAACAAGGTATAGGCCACGTGCACTGAAATACCGCAACCAATTCCCAACGCAGTCAGCAGCCCCATGCGACGACCATGACGCACACTTTGGCTGACAGTCACCGCAAAGTCTGGTCCAGGTGCAATGACGGCAAGCAAGTGAACCGAGGCCAATCCGATGAACTCTGCCAGATAGGGTGTTGTCATGTTCAATTTCCAAAAGTCAAAGATGCGGGGGTGTTTTGTTCTGTCTTGAAGACTTGAGATCTGAGCTCAGCCTCCAACGGTACTCGTTCATCTTCAGTCCCCAACTACTTTTATAACATCGCTATGAACAAAAAATAAAAAAACCCACCACAGCTAGAAGCTGGGTGGGTTTTAAAAAAGCGATTGATGCAGTTAACTTGTCACTGTGTCTGGTGCGTGATCCACAGACTCCACCGCGTCGGTGTCTGTGTAATCAATTTTGACCGTTCTCAGGTTGCGTTCAATTTTCACGAGCACCAAAATCAAACTGATCATCAAGAATGCCACGAACACTCCGCCCGCTACATATATTTTCATCAATGCACCTGCTTGGCGAATTGCTGCTTGCGATTGTTGGTCCGATTCAAACTCTTGTTTTTGGTTCAACTGGTCTTGGTGAAACTCGGGGTAAAAATCCACCACCTTGGATTCAAAATCGTGAATGACTTGGTATTTCGAATCGTTGTCGATGTCACCTTGTGAATTGAATTTTTTCGCCAACAATTGATTCAACTCGGGGTTGAGCAACACCAGTTCATACACTTGGGTCTGGCCTTTGGCGTATTCCAGCAACCCCGCATCGCCGCCGCCATAAATCACGCTGTAGGCGGACGCTTGTTTGCG
>CAIYFE010000243.1 GCA_903925445.1 uncultured Burkholderiales bacterium
CTGAACAACGCGCCCCCATGGGACAAGCGGTGATTGGCGGCGTCATCACCTCGTCGGTGTTGACGCTGGTGGTCGTGCCCGTGATGTACTGCTACATGGACGACTTGGCGCAATGGTTCAAACGCCGCTGGGGTCGTCATTCCTCAGACAGCCACGCCAGCTAAAATTCGCAATTTGATTGATCTGCGCCCTAACCCACGTATTCGGAGTCTCGATATGAACCTAGAACAAGCTCGTTTCAACATGGTGGAACAACAAATTCGTCCTTGGGACGTGCTGGACAAAGCCGTGTTGCAAGTCTTGTCTGAATTGCCCCGCGAGTTGTTTGTGCCCCAGGCCTACCAAGCCTTGGCCTACACCGACACCTCCATTCCCTTGGGTCACGGCCAAGAAATGCTGCCCCCGCGTGTGGACGCCCGTTTGATGCACGACTTGCACCTGCAAGGCAGCGAAAAAGTGTTGGAGATCGGCACCGGCAGCGGCTACTTGACGGCCTTGTTGGCCAAACGTGCGCAAACCGTCTTGAGCCTTGAAATCAACCCCGAATTGGCACAAACCGCCAACCACAACCTGCAACGCGCGGGCGTCACCAACGCCCAAGTGCGCGTGGCCAATGGCAGCAACGGCGCAGCGGTTGACGGACCTTTTGACGCCATCGTGCTCAGCGGCTCGGTGGCCGAAGTACCCGCCAGCTTGTTGCAGCAACTCACCATTGGCGGCCGCTTGATTGCCATCGTGGGCGATGAACCCATCATGTCCGCCACGCTCTACACCCGCACGGGCGAAGCCAACTGGAGCAGCAAACCCTTGTGGGACACGCATGCGCCCCGTTTACAAGGCTTTACTGAGCCGACACGTTTTCAGTTTTGATCGCCAGGCATGATTGAACAAGTTCGTCCCGATGCGCTCAAAGCGTGGATCGCCCAAAGTGGCAAGACATCGCCCGCTTGGGTGCTGGATGTGCGTGAGCCTTGGGAAATTCAAACCGCCAGCGTCCAAGCCGACGGCTTTGAGCTGGTGTGCATTCCCATGAACACCCTGCCCGCACGCTTGGACGAACTTCCCCGCGAAACCCCCATTGCTTGCCTGTGTCATCACGGGATGCGCAGCATGCAAGTGGCATCGTTTTTGGTTCATCACGGATTTGAATGTGTCGCCAACATTGCTGGCGGCATCGATGCGTGGTCTGTGCAAGTGGACACTCAAGTCCCGCGCTATTGAAATTAGTTGAAAGAACAACATGAAGCTCTCTCGTATTGTGTTTCGCACCTTGCCGCTGCAAGCAGCATTGGCTCTGGCCTTTGCATCGCAAGCCTCACAAGCACAAAGCCTGCTTGATCTGTATGAGCACGCGCGCGGCTATGACGCCACCTATGTGGGTGCAAAAGCGCAATACGAAGCCAACTTGTTCTTGGCCAATCAAGCCTTGGGGGGCGTGTTGCCCAACATCGCGCTCGGTGCCAGCACCACGCGCAACTATTGGGATTTCCGTCCTGACGTGCCCACAGCTCTAGGAACAACACCTGGCCCAGAAACCGTCCGCTACTACACCTCGAGTCAAGCTTCATTGACCATGACGCAACCCATTTATCGTCCTGCACTTTGGGCTGCGTACAAACAAAGTGGTCCTCAAATGCAACTCTTTTTGGCGCAATACGAAATGGCCGAACAAGACTTGTTGGTGCGTGTCACGCAAGCGTATTTCGATGTGCTCAACAGCGAAGACAGTTTGGCCTTGATCCGCGCCCAAAAACGCGCCGTGGGTGAGCAACTCGCTTCTGCCAAACGAAATTTTGAAGTGGGCACCTCCACCATCACCGGTGTGCGCGATGCACAAGCGCGCTACGACCTGAGCGTGGCGCAAGAGGTGGCGGCCGAAAACGATTTGCGCGTCAAACACTTGGCGCTGGACTTGGTCACTGGCGTGAAAAACGCCGCGCCCAAACGCTTGAACAAGATCAAAGAGCTCATCCCCGTGCCCAAAGAGGATGCTGAATCGTTTGTCTCGCAAGCCGAAGTCACCAGCCCCGCGATCAAACAAGCCAAACTGAACTTGGACATTGCACGGCTGGAAATTGACAAAGCCACCAGCGGCCACAAGCCCACAGTAGACGCGCAAATTTCTTTCCAAGGCATTCGCAACGACGGCGGTGGATCCAACGGATCTGCGGTGTCCTCGCACATCTACAACCCTTCGGCTTCTTTGGTGTTGAACATGCCTTTGTTTGCGGGCTTTGCAACCCAAAACCGCATCAAACAAACCGTCAGCTTGGCCGAAAAAGCGCAAGCCGATTTCGATGCCGCCACGCGCAACACCGCACAAGCCACCCGCACCGCTTACTTTGGTGTGGTGTCAGGTTTGAGCCAAGTCGCAGCGTACGAAGCGGCCGAGGCATCCAGCCAGAGTTCGTTGGATTCCAACAAATTGGGCTACTCGGTGGGCGTGAACATCAACATCGATGTGTTGAACGCACAAAGCCAGCTCTACCAAACCAAGCGCGATTTGGCCAAAGCGCGTTACGACGTGTTGGTGGGCAAGCTCAAGTTGTTGCAAGCCGTGGGCACCTTGACACCGCAAGATTTGCTGCCCATCAACAACTTGCTCGAGCCTTGAATCAGCTGACTGCCTTCAAGTAAGGCAGCACAGCCTCCACCGTGCGCTGTGCCGCGCCACGGTGTTGTTGAGAAAACACGGCACATGCCGCCACATGGGCGTTTTCATCGGCACCGCTGCACGCAATTTGCAAAGCCAAGGTCACGGCATGCGACATGTCTTGTGCGCGTTCGGCGGCACCTGCCTCCTGCGCCAATTCGGCGGCTTGTGCAAAGTTGAAGGTGTGCGGCCCCATGACCACGGGACAACCACAAGCGGTGGCTTCGATCAGGTTTTGTCCGCCCAGCGGCTCAAAACTTCCGCCCAACAAGGCCACATCGCAAAGCCCAAAATACAAGGCCATTTCGCCCATCGAATCGCCCAACCAAATGGTGTTGGCGTCATCCACCGCAGGCCCTGCGTTGGACCATTGGCTGCGACGCACCACCGACCAACCGCGTTGCGCGATGAGTTGCCCGACCTCGTCAAAGCGTTGAGGATGGCGTGGCACCACCAACCAATGCGCCGCACGCAAGTGGTCTTGCTGATCGAGTGCGCTGTCTCGCAAGGCTTGCAAAGCGTCCAGCCACAAGGCTTCTTCGCCTTCGCGTGAACTGGCCAAAACAATCACGGGACGTTGCAAGCGTTTTTTCCACAACAAGGCTTGGGCAAGCAGCGCGGCATCGGGTTGGGCATCAAACTTCAAATTGCCCAACACACCTTGCACAGGCGCGCCAAGCCTTTGCAAACGTTGCGCATCTGCTGGCGTTTGCGCCCACACGCCGGTCAAACCAGCATATGCGGGCTTGGACAACCCAGACAAGCGCAGCGCTTTGCGCATGCTTTTTTCGCTCATGCGCGCGTTGACCAACAACAAAGGAATGTGGGCTTGTTGGCACGCATGCACACAGTTGGGCCACACCTCGGTTTCCAGCACCAAACCCGCAATGGGTTTGAAGTGCGTCAAAAAACGCTGCACCGCTTGCGGCGTGTCCCAAGGTTGCCAAACTTGCACATCGCCCTCGTGCAACAAGGTTTGGCCTTGCATGCGTCCCGTGGCTGTGCCGTGGGTGAGCACGATGCGCACGTTGGGCAAAGCTTGGCGCAAGGCGTCCAGCAACACAGCAGCGGCGCGTGTTTCGCCCAAAGACACGGCATGCATCCAAACACACGGTGCGCCTTGCGCGGTGTTGGCAGGTGCATACATGCCAAAGCGTTCAGGAATGGCTTCCAAATAGCCCGGCTCCACTTGACCACGCTTTTGCAACTTGGCTTTGAGCGCGGGTTGCAGTGCCCACATCAAGAGGCTGTAAAGGGACCGGATCATGCGCTCACCTTGCACCAGGCTTGCCAGACAGCCTCCACCGAGGGCGTGGGTGAATCAAACACGCTGCACTGACGCGTTGCATCGAGGGGTCCGGTGCGCCATGCGGTGTCGAAGTTGTAAATTTGTACATGCGGCACATCCAACGCCACGGCGATGTGACTCAAGCCTGAATCCACACCAATCACGCCAGCGCAAGTGGCCAATTCGCAGGTCAAGGCGTCCAGACTCAAAGACGGCCACACCACGGCATTGGGCAGCGCTTGGGCCAGGCGTTGGCTGCGCTCAAGTTCGGCGGCGTTGCCGTGCGGCAACGCGACCTGAAAACCTTGTGCATGCAGCCGCTGCCCCAGCGCAATCCAATGCGACTGCGGCCACTCTTTGTCTGCTCGCGAGGTGCCATGTACCAAGGCCACACAGTTTGAGTTTTGCCCTTTGACTGGCGTTTGTGTGTTCAGCCCATAACGCAACACATCGGGCAGTGCATACCCCAAAGCTTTGGCGCACATCAGGCGCGAACGAAACACCGCTGGCGTGTGCGCGGGCAACACAATGGCTTGGTCGGCCACCCAACGTGTGGGGGCTTCGTAACCCGAGCCATCGGTTTGGTTGCCCAAAGCAAAGCGTTGGCCTTGCGCTGAGGTGTTGGCCAACCAAGACATCCAAGCCGATTTGGTCAGGCCTTGCAAGTCCAGCACCACGTCGTAGTGTTGCTGCTGCAAATCTTGTTTGAAGCTGCGCCACGCCGCATGGGTTGAATGCGCCAGAGGGTGTTTGCGCCACTGACGCAAATCGCAGGCAATGACGCGCTGCACCGCCTCGCAACGCTGCACCAAGGGCGCAAAACTGCGCTCAACCACCCAATCGATGTGTGCATGGGCCACCTGGGTATGAATGTCCATCGCTGCGGGCAAGGTGTGCACCACATCTCCCAGCGAGGACAACTTGACGATCAAAATTTTCATGCGCGCTGGCCACTCAGTGCGCAGGCGCCGCAAACGACGCGTCTGGCTTGACGCGCCTCAGCAAGTGCAGCATGTCCGCTTCGATGCGCGCCAAGGCTTGCGGTGTTTGCCCTTCAAAGCGCAGCACCAACACGGGTGTGGTGTTGGAGGCGCGAATCAACCCAAAGCCGTCATTCCAATCGATGCGCACGCCATCAATCACACAGGCTTGCGGTTCGTGGTCGGACGAAGGCAAAGCCTCTTGCGAAACGATGCGCTGCAATTCGGTGCTCAGGGTGTGAGGCTCGCCTTCGGCGCAAGCCACGTTCAATTCGGGCGTGGAATGGCTGGTGGGCAAGGCTTTGAGCACCACGTTGGCATTGGGGCTGCGGCTGACGATTTCTAACAAACGACATCCTGCATAAGTGCCATCGTCAAAGCCGTACCAACGTTCTTTGAAAAATATGTGACCACTCATTTCGCCGCCCAGAGGCGAGTTGATTTCTTTCATCTTGGCTTTGATCAATGAATGCCCGGTTTTGAACATGACCGCCTCGCCGCCTGCCGCGCGAATGGCGGGTGCCAAGCGCTGCGAGCACTTGACATCAAACACAATGGCGCCACCGGGAACTCGGCTGAGCACGTCTTGTGCAAACAAGGTCATTTGCCGATCGGGGTAGATGGTTTCGCCGTCTTGCGTGACGATGCCCAAGCGGTCGCCATCGCCATCGAAAGCCAAACCCAACTCAGCACCCGTGCGGGCGAGGGTTTGGATGACATCGTTCAAGTTTTCAGGTTTGCTGGGGTCGGGATGGTGGTTGGGAAAGTTGCCATCGACTTGGCTGAACAACTCGATCACCTCGCACCCCAAAGCTCTAAAAATGCCCGGTGCCGTAGCGCCTGCAATGCCATTGCCGCAATCGACCACAATTTTCATGGGACGCGACAAACGCACATCGCCCACGATGCGCGCCACATAATCGGCCGTGACATCGACTGTGCGCACACTGCCGCCAGCTTGGAGCGTCCAGTTTTGGGTTTGCATGATCTCGCGCAGGCCTTGAATTTCGTCGCCGTAAATGGCGCGGCCATCCAACACCATCTTGAACCCGTTGTAATCCTTGGGGTTGTGACTGCCCGTGACTTGAATGCCGCTGCGGCACAAGGTGCTGGCCGCAAAGTACAGCATGGGCGTGGTGACAGCACCCACATCGATCACCGCCATGCCCACATCCACCAAACCTTGCACCAAGGCTTGCGACAAGGCAGGACCACTCAAGCGGCCATCGCGCCCCACCGCTATGGTGGTTTGACCGTTGGCGCGTGCATGGGTACCAAACGCGCGACCCAGGGCGCGCGCCACATCTTCGTTGAGCGTGGTCGGCACAACACCACGGATGTCGTAGGCCTTGAAAATAGAAGCTGATAGTTGCATGGGTGAATTTTAGGTGGCAAACGTGTCATGCTTTTTGATGCTTATGATCAGTGTTTTGCCTCTGGAAGACTGCCATGCGTTTTCACACCAGCATCCACCGCCACACTTTTGACACACCTCTTGGAGGCATGCTGCTCGCCACCACCGAGCGAGGCGTCGCAGGCCTGTGGTTTGAGGGGCAAAAACATTTGCCCGATTTTCAAAACTGGCCGATTCAAGCCCGTGCCAAGTGGATGCAACAAGCGCAACAAGAAGTCACCGAATACTTTGCGGGTGAACGCCAAACATTCGATGTGCCCTTGGACTTAGAGGGCGGCACGGCATTTCAGCAAAGTGTTTGGCGAACTTTGCTGGGCATTGCGTGGGGTACTTCTTTGAGTTATGGCCAAGTCAGCCAGCGCTTGCATCGACCCTTGGCCGTTCGCGCGGTGGCCAATGCCGTGGGGCGCAATCCTGTGAGCTTGATCGTGCCGTGTCACCGCGTGTTGGGCGCGGATCAATCGCTCACCGGTTATGCCGGAGGACTCGATCGCAAGCGCGATTTGCTCATGCGTGAAGGTGTGTTGCGATGAGCCCTCAGCGCTTGGCGTGGCAGCTGTGGTTGCCTGAATTTGTGTTGTTGGCGATGCTGTGGGGTTCGTCGTTTTTGTTCATGCGCGAAGGTGCGCGCGAATTCGGTCCAGCGGCCACGGCGTGGGTGCGCGTGACCTCTGCCGCTTTGATGCTCACACCGCTGCTGCTGTGGCGTGGTGAATTCAAAGCCTTCACGCAAAGTTGGAAGCAAACATTTTTTGCGGGCCTTTTCAATGCCGGTGTGCCATTTATTTTTTACGCCTACGCGCTCTCGCACATCAGCACGGGGCTGTCTTCTATTCTCAATGCCACCACCCCGTTGTTTGGTGCGCTGATTGCTTGGTTGTGGTTGGGTGACAAGCTCAACGCCTCACGCATCCTGGGCTTGGCCATTGGGTTTGGTGGCGTTGTGCTGTTGGCGTGGCATGCCCCAAGCGGCGTCTCTTTGGATGCCAACGCCACGGGTGCGGCCATCTTGGCTTGCTTGGGCGCAACGTTTTGTTACGGCATTGCGGGCAGCTTGATCAAACGCTATTTGTCCAAGGTCTCAACCATGGTCACCACCACCGGAAGTTTGTGGGGTTGCACGGTGTTGTTGGCGCCGTTTGCTTTCGCAGCATGGCCCCAACAGTTGCCATCCCTGCACGCTTGGGGCGCGATGTTGATATCGGGTTCGCTGTGCACCGCGTTGGCGTATGTGCTGTATTTCAGGTTGATTGCCAAGACCGACCCTGCACACGCCATGACTGTGACTTATCTGATTCCAGTGTTTGCCAACCTCATTGGCATAGTTTGGCTCGACGAGATTTTCACGCCCTGGATGATGGCGGGCGGCGCAGTGATTTTGCTGGGTACTGCGCTGGCCTCGGGCTTGGTGGGGCGAGGTGCGAACGGATCCGTTCGCTGAACTCAATTCTTGAAATAAAACTCGCCCACCACTTGGTCATAGATGGCGGGCACTTGATCGTGTCCAACAGATTTGGCCAAGTTCACCACCTCGGTTCGCACGTTGCGCACCACTCGGTCAATGCTCACACCGGGTTTTTGCATCTCTTTGACGAAAACACGCGTGAACACGCCATTTTTGTTTTTGTCGCTGGGACCCAATTTGTCCAAAGCCTGCTGGCCTGTGCCTGCTGAGAAAACAATCATCTGCCCGGTTGCTGCGGTGGTGGGCGCCAAACCGCGCGTGTTGCCCCCCAAGGCGCGACCACTGCTTTTGAACGGATTGTCACGACACGCATCGACCATGGCCAAGGTGAATTTGACTTTTTTGTCGTTCATGTCATCGAGCAAGCGTTGAAGCGCAATGGCCTCGTCGCGCAACTGATCTTCGGCCTCGCCGGCCACATCAATGGGCACCAAATAATTGGAGTTGGCCAATTGCACGCCGTGGCCTGCGTAGAAAAAGGCCACTTCATCACCGGACTCGACTTGGCCTTTGAATTGACGCAACGAGGCTTTCAATTCTTTTTCTGTCACATCCAACTTGAGCGTGACTTGATAGCCTACGTTTTTCAGGTTTTCCGCCATTGTTTTGGCATCTTCACGGGCGTTGCTCAACTGCGCGACGTATTTGTAACTGTCGTTGCCAATCACCAAAGCTTTGCGATTGGCATACACCACGGCTGGTTTGGCGGGGGCTGCCGCCACCACTTCTGGCGCGGCTGGGGCTGAGGGTGCTGGTGCGGCAGCAGCAGCATTTTTGGCCGCTTCGGCTTCTGCACGCAGGCGGGTCAACTCAGCGGCCAATTGAAGCAACAACTCGCGGTCGGTACCCTTGGATTCTTGCGCCAAGCGATCTTGCTCGCGTTTTTTAGCTTCTTGAATTTGACGGTCTTGTTCTTTCAAGCGCTGCTCTTCAGCCAGACGCTGTTGCTCGCGGAATTTTGCTTCTTGAATTTGCAGCTCTTGCTCGCGGCGCTTGAGTTCTTGGTCTTTCAAGATTTGATCTTTGAGTCGCGCCTCTTCATCAAAGCGTTGTTGTTGACGCAATAAGTTGGCTTGTGCGAGCTGCTCTTCTTGTTTTTGCTTGTTGATTTGCGCTTGACGATCCAGCTCTTTCAAACGCGCTTCGTCGGCCAATTTTTGTTCTTTGAGTTTGTTGGCTGCGGCCAACTGTTGAGCCTCTTGTTGCTTGAGTTGGTTGCTGCGCTCCACATCTTGTTGCGCCAATTGGTTGCCCGAATTGGCACCCAACACCATGGCAATCGAACGATTCACCAACACCACACCGTCATGCGCCACGATGGCGCAGTCGCATTTTTTGTCGCACAAACCCAGCGCATCGCGGTCTTGCGCTGCCAACTTGCTGGAGTTGGGGCCTGGGCGTTGTTGGTAATTTTTTTGCACATGCACATCCGGACATGTTGCCGAAGCAGCAATGCTGTAGCTCACCGCCGAATCCAACACATTGGCCAAGGTTTGTCCCCAAGCTTTGACGTTTTGTTTGGCAATCGGCAAATCGGTCATGCAACCTTTTTGTCCATCTGGGTAGGTGATGCGCAGTTGGGGCGAACAACTTGTTGGCCACGCATCTGGCTCTTGCGGCTTGCCTTTGCTCAAACGCTGTAACTCTTGTTGTGCAACTTGTACGCTGTTGCTGGTGGCCAGGGCTTGCGCGGCGGGCTTGCTGATCAGCATCGAGCCTTCATGGGCGACGATGGCGCAATCGCATTTTTTATCGCATAAACCTAACGCGTCTTTGTCTTGCGCTGCGGTACGCGCTTCAGTGGTGCCCATGCGTTGGTTTTGGTAGTTTTTTTGAACATACACATCGGGGCAAATGGCAGAGGCCGCCACGCTGTAGCTGATGGCCGAATCCAACACCTCGGCCAACGGTTGACCCCAAACGCGCACTTCTTTCTTGGCCAACGGCAAATCGCTCAAACATGCTTTTTCACCGTCGGGATAAGTGATGCGCAATCTGAGGCTGCAACTCACGGGCCAATCGTCCGCCGCTTGCTTGCTCTTGTTCAACTTGTTGAGTTCTTGCTGCGCCAACTCCAAGCCGGCATTGGTGCCCAAGGCTTGCGCGGTGGCTTTGCTGACCAACACCTGCCCCTCATGGGCAATGATGGCGCAGTCACATCGCTTGTCACACAACCCCAAGGTGTCTTTGTCTTGTGACGCAGTGCGCGCATCGGTGGTGCCAATGCGTTGGGTTTGGTAATTTTTTTGCACATACACATCAGGACAAATGGCCGATGCGGCAATGCTGTAGCTGATGGCGCTGTCAATCACCTCGGAAAGTGGCGAACCCCAAGATCTGACTTTTTGTTTGGCTATGGGTAAATCTGTCAAACACCCTTTTTCACCATCTGGATAGATGATTTGTAGCTTGGGTGAACAGGTTTGTGCCGCCACATAAGGCGTGGACAGTCCACAAAAAACCAAAAAAACAAACTTGATCAGGGTGTGCAGCTTCATGTGTAAATTATCAAACATGTATGAATTTCACAAAATAGCCATAAAAAATTACTTGAATTGAAGTAAATAATTATTTACGCATCTATTTTGTTGTCTGAATTTACGATTCCGTTTCTTTACTTTACAAAGCAGCCGATTGAGGCCACTGGTGTCACTGACGCCCGCATCCACCCTTCACGCCCAAGCAAATCAAACAAATCACTATGATTGATATTTTTGACAAATTTAAAAGTTTGATTTGTGATTTCGATGGGAAAAACACTGCTGCGCTGGCTTGTCGGGTTGGGCGTCTGCGCCAGTGCATGGGGACAAATCGCACCCAACCCACTGGGCTTGCTGGAGGCTGAACGTAGCCAGTTTCAACGCACGGGCGACTACGCCGAGGTCGCGTCGTTTTGTCAAAACTTGGCCAAAAACTACCCCGAAACTGCAAGGTGCTTCAACATCGGGCACTCGGCCGAGGGGCGTCCCATGTGGGCCATGGCCATCAGCCAAAGCGGTGCTTTAACGCCTGAGCAGGCCAAGCGCTCAAACATTCCCGTGGTGTTGGCCATTGGCGGTACGCACGCTGGCGAAATCGATGGCAAAGATGCGGGCTTGTTGTTGGTGCGCGAATGGGTGCAACAAGCCTCCAACCAACTCTTGCGCGATCAAATTTTGCTGTTCGTGCCAGTCTTCAATGTGGACGGTCACGAAAAATCCAGCCCTTACAACCGCCCCAACCAAAACGGGCCCGTTGTGCAAGGCGATCGGGTCACGGCGCAGCGCATCAACCTCAACCGAGATTGGATTTTGGGTCAATCCGCCGAAATGAATGCCATGCTCGCATGGGTGGCGCAATGGGACCCTGTGTTGACACTGGATTTGCACGTGACCGATGGTGTGCGCTTTCGGCACGAAGTTTCGCTGTCCATGTCACCCATGTTTGGCACCGACCCCGCGTTGCGCGAGGGCTCTGAAAAATTCATGGCCGACATGATGCACAGCATCCAAGCGCAAGGTCACCACCCCTTGGACTTCACGCCCGTGTTGTTGGACTTGGAAGACCCGCGTGCGGGCATCATGCGCGATGCCGATGCGCCTAGGTTTTCTCATGTGTATGCGGTGCTCAGAAACCGATTGGGGGTTTTGGTCGAAGACCACGCTTGGTCGCCCTACGCCGAGCGCGTCAAGACCTGCAAAGATGTGTTGATCGCAGCCCTGAGCCTGATGGCCACAGATGGACGCCATTATTTAAAACTGGCCGAACAAGCCGACCAAAATGCAGAACAAATGACCAGTCCAGTCGTCGCGCTGGA
>CAIYFE010000244.1 GCA_903925445.1 uncultured Burkholderiales bacterium
CCATTTTGTCGTCCACCCTCAAAGAGTCCACCATGCTCATGCTCATCATTGGCATGTCTTTGCTCTACAGCTATGTGATGAGCCATTTGCACATCAGCCAAAGTGCGGCGCATTGGATTGTGGGTTTGTCTTTGTCGCGTTGGGTGTTGTTGGCGGTGATTTTGTTCATGGTCATTGTGCTGGGCTTTTTCTTGCCACCGGTGTCCATCATCTTGATGACCGCGCCCATCATCTTGCCCCCGCTCAAGGCGGCAGGGTTTGACTTGATTTGGTTCGGCGTGGTGATGACCATCGTGATGGAAATGGGTTTGATCCATCCGCCCGTGGGCTTGAACATTTTTGTGATCAAAAACGTGGCACCTGACATTTCGCTCAAAGAAGTCATTTGGGGCGTGATGCCGTTTGTGGCCTTGATGTTCTTGGCGGTCTTTTTGCTGTGTCTGTTTCCAGGCATTGCAACAGGTTTGCCCGATTGGGTCATGGGAGCTAAATGATGAATGCGGGGGCATGGCTGAGTAGCAAATTGAATTTGTTGCGCAACTCTGCGCCAGCCAGCAAAGCGGACGCTGAAATAGAAAGCCGCAGCACCAAAGAGCGCTTGGGTGCCACCTTGCGCCAAGAAAAAGAAGCCTTGTCGCCACGCACCTTGCGCCGCACCTTGAGTTTGTTGCAAGCCGTGGTCGATCCTCGCGTGAGCGAGGTCGAAGGCGGGCGACGTGCCAAAGCCTTGGCGCAGTGGTATGCCAAGGCCGAAGTGGCTGAACGCCAAGATTTGTGGTTGCTCATCAGCGAGCAATTTGGCCCTGATCCCCTGAAAGTGCGTGCCGCCCGCGATGATTACGATGCCGCGCTGGGCACGGTGGACGAGGGCGCGGCTGAGATACGGTTGCGCAAAGCCTTGGTGTCGCCACGCACGCGCTTGTTGCAGCGGTTTGCGGCCTATTCGGGCGGGATGCGGTTTTTGGTGGACTTGCGCGCCGAGTTGTTGCCCCAACTCAAGAGCAACAAACGCTTGTTGGCGTTGGATGCCGAGCTGGAAAACTTGTTTTCCACATGGTTTGATGTGGCCTTTTTGGAGCTGCGCACCATCAGCTGGGATTCGCCGGCTTCATTGATTGAAAAACTCATCAAGTACGAAGCGGTGCACGACATTCGCAGCTGGGCTGATTTGAAAAACCGACTCGACAGCGATCGGCGCTGCTATGGTTTTTTCCATCCCAGCTTGCCCAATGAACCCTTGATTTTTGTGGAAGTGGCTTTGCTCAATGAAATGGCGCAAAGCATCACCCCCTTGCTGGACGAATCCGCTGCCCCCGAAGATTTACAGAAAGCCTCGGTGGCGATTTTTTATTCCATCAGCAACACCCAAACCGGATTGCGCGGTGTCAGCTTTGGCGACTCGCTCATCAAGCGGGTGGTGGAGACCTTGCGCGAGGAATTTCCAAAGCTCAAAACTTTTGCCACCTTGTCGCCCATCCCCGGTTTTCGGCCTTGGCTCAATCGCCACATCGACACCTTGTTGAGCCAACTCAGCGACAAAGAGTTGAGCGCCTTGGGACGCGAAATCAGTTTTGAACCGCCCACAGGCACACACGTGTTGGCCGCATTGGAGCAGCCCTTGTTGGTCAGTGCTTTGTCCAACAAATCGCCTTTGCGCAGTTTTGTGATGCGCAGCGCTGCCCATTACTTGGCCAAGGAACGGCACGACGAGCATGTGTTGGATGCGGTGGCGCGGTTTCACCTGGGCAATGGCGCGCGCATTGAGCGCATCAACTGGTTTGCCGATCCGTCCAACAAAGGCATGAAACAGTCTTGGGGCTTGATGGTCAATTACTTGTATGACCTCAAGCGTTTGGACAAGAACCGTCAGTTGATGGCCAAGCAAACCACACCGGTCTCGGGCGAAATCGAGGATTTGTTTTTTTAAGTAGTCGGATGCATGACATGAACCACAATTTGTTCGCTGCCCTGCGTGCAGCATTTCCTGCCAACTTGGACAGCGTTGCCGTACAAACCGACAACGGGTTGAACTACAGCTGGCGCGATCTTGACCGAGCCAGTGCCATGATGGCCAATTTGCTGGACGGCTTGAACATTCCCAAAGGCTCACGCGTGGCCGTGCAGGTTGAAAAATCGGTAGAAGCCATGATGCTCTACCTCGCCACACTGCGCGCTGGCTATGTTTTCTTGCCGCTGAACACGGCCTACCAAAGCGCAGAAATCGAGTACTTCATTGGCAACGCCGAACCTGCCGTGGTGGTGTGCAGCAGCAAAAATTTTGGTTGGGTCAGCAAAATTGCGTTCAAGGCGGGAACGCAACATGTCTTCACCTTGGACGACGACCGCACGGGCAGCTTGCTCACACGCAGCGTGCATTGCGCCGATCAGCATGTGGTGCATCCGTCCAAGTCCGATGACTTGGCCGCTATTTTGTACACCAGCGGCACCACCGGACGCAGCAAAGGCGCCATGCTGTCGCACGGCAATTTGTTGAGCAACGCGCAAATGCTCAAAGACTACTGGGGTTGGCAGCCTGGCGATGTGTTGATTCATGCCTTGCCCATTTTTCATGTGCATGGTTTGTTTGTGGCCATTCATGGGGCCTTGCTCAATGGCAGCAAAATGATTTGGATGGCCAAGTTTGATCCCCAACTCGCCATTGCCAAAATGTTGGAGGCCACCGTTTTCATGGGAGTGCCCACCTTGTATGTGCGCATGTTGGCCGAGCCCAGCTTGACCCGCCAGCAAGCCTCGCACATGCGTTTGTTCATTGCCGGTTCGGCCCCTTTGTTGATCGAGACCTTCAAAGAATGGCAAACCCGAACCGGACACACCATCTTGGAGCGTTACGGCATGAGCGAAACCGTCATGCTCACCTCTAACCCTTACCAAGCCGATGCCCGTTACGCCAACCAAACAGAACGCCGTGGCGGCACGGTTGGATTTCCCTTGCCGGATGTGCAACTGCGTGTGCAAGACGATGCAGGCAAAAACCTGCCCGTGGGCGAGATTGGTGGCATTCAAGTCAAAGGCCCCAATGTGTTTTCGGGCTATTGGCGCATGCCCGAAAAAACCAAAGAAGAATTCACCGCCGATGGTTTCTTCAAAACTGGCGATGTGGGCAAAATTGACGAACGCGGCTACGTGTCCATCGTGGGGCGCAGCAAAGACCTCATCATCAGCGGTGGCTACAACGTCTATCCGGCTGAAATCGAGGGCTACATCAACGACATGGCGGGCGTGGCCGAAAGTGCGCTGATTGGCGTGCCGCACCCCGATTTTGGTGAAGTGGGCATTGCGGTGGTGATTGCCAAAGCAGGCGCGCAACTCAACGCCGAACACATCATTGCCGCGCTGAAGTCACAACTGGCCAACTTCAAAATTCCTAAAAAGTGCTTTGTGGTGCCAGAGTTGCCGCGCAACACCATGGGCAAGGTACAAAAAAACCTGTTGCGCGAGCAATACAAAGACGAATTCAAAAAATGAACGCGTTTTTTGCAATTCGTTGGTGATTTGGCGAGATGCTAAACACTGAAGTGTCCACACTGTGGACACTTCGCGTTTTAGCATCTCACCAAAATTGCCTGTAAAACACAAAAACCTCAAAACCCAAAGCGTCTCCGCTGCCATTGCATTTGTGGCGAATGCAAATCGAGCAAGGTCAAAAAGTCGATGGTTTTGAACTCTGTGTCCATCGCGGGTGGGCCACACACCCACGCGCCTAGCGACAAATACACCGACAACAATTTGGGCAGCTTGTAGTGCGTGTTGTGCACCCGCGCCACGCTCTCGCAGGCCATGCCTTTTTGCGGCACGGTGCGAAACTCTTCGGGTGCCAAATACGGTTGCATGACCATGAAGGCATCGTGCGCTTCTTGTGGGCTTTGCGAGGTCAACGAGCTGCAACCCAACAAATAGCGCGAGCCATGTTCTTTGGCATAGGCTGCAATGCCGCGCCACAAAAGCGTCAGGACTGAAATATTGCGATGTTTTTGCGAAATGCAGGCACGCCCCAACTCCAAAATTTGGCCGCGTTCGGGGGCGTAGACGCACATGTCGAACTCTTGCGCCGAGTAATACCCCAGCGCATCTTTGGCCGTCCAGCCCGTTTGCATTCGATAAGTGCCCACCACCTGATGGGTGTCGTCATGCTCGACCAGTAAATGAGTGCAAACATCGTCCCATGCATCGGCGTCGAGACCTGTTTGGTAGGCGCTGGCCAAGCCTTCTTTCAACTCCAAGTTGAAGACCTCAAAGCGCAAGCGCTGCACGCGCTCTAAATCGGCTTGAGATTGAACAAAGCGCAAGGTATAGCCAGAGGCCGTGAGAACCAAACTTTCAACCGGATCAGCAACGACGATGGTCATAGCGCTTCCTTTCAATCAATACTTAAAACG
>CAIYFE010000245.1 GCA_903925445.1 uncultured Burkholderiales bacterium
CCATGATCATCACCAGCCTGCTCGACACCGATCTGTACAAGTTCACCATGATGCAAGCGGTCTTGCATCAGTTTCCGAGCGCGCAGGTGTCTTACAAGTTCAAGTGCCGCAATCCGGGCATTGAGCTGGCGCCGTATGTGCAAGAAATCCGCGATGAAATTCGTTCCTTGTGCAGCTTGCATTTTCAAGAGTCTGAGCTCAATTGGTTGCGCAGCTTGCGCTTCATCAAGAGCGACTTTGTGGACTTTTTGGGCTTGTTTCGGCTCAACGAAAAGTACATCGAGGTGCAAGCGCTGGCCAATGGCGAGATTGACATCAGCATCCAAGGGCCTTGGTTGCACACCATTTTGTTTGAGATTCCCGTGTTGGCCATCGTCAACGAGGTGTACTTTCGCAACACACAAAAGGTGCCCGATTTTGTCGAAGGGCGCCGCCGGTTGGATCAAAAAATCGAAGCCTTGCATGCCGAGCGCTTGAGCGATTTGAAAATTGCCGATTACGGCACACGGCGTCGTTTTTCCAAAGCCTGGCATGAAGAAATTTTGCGCGTCTTGGGTGCCAAATTGGGCACGGGTGCCGATGGCCAGTTTGCAGGCACCAGCAACGCCTTGTTTGCCATGAAGTTGGGGCTGACGCCTTTGGGCACGATGGCGCACGAATACTTGCAAGCCTGCCAAGCCTTGGGGCCGCGTTTGCGCGACAGCCAAGTGTTTGGCTTTGAAACCTGGGCGCGTGAATACCGAGGCGATTTGGGCATCGCGCTGAGCGACGTCTACGGCATCGAGCCGTTTTTGCGCGACTTTGACATGTATTTTTGCAAGCTCTTCGATGGCGCTCGCCACGACAGCGGCGACCCGTTCACCTGGGGCGAGCGCATGATTGCGCACTACCGCGAAAACCGCGTCGACCCCATGACCAAGACCTTGATCTTCAGCGATGGCTTGACCGTGGAGCGCACCATTGCGCTGTACCAACAATTCAGAGGGCGCTGCAAACTGGCCTTTGGCATTGGCACCAACTTGACCAACGATTTGGGCTACGAGCCTTTGCAAATCGTCATCAAAATGGTGCAGTGCAATGGCCAACCTGTTGCCAAACTCTCAGACACACCGTCTAAAAACATGTGCGAAGACCAGCGCTACTTGGCCTATTTGCGCCAAGTGTTTGGCATCGAACAACCTACTTAAAAACGTTTATGAAACCCAAAATCATTGTGGCGCGTCCGATTTTTGAAGAAGTGCTGACGCGTTTGCGCGCGCACTTTGACGTCACCGACAACCAAGCCGATCAGGCCTGGACTTTGGCCTCTTGGACGGCGCAACTGGCGCAGCACGATGGCGCATTGACCACAGGCATCGACCCCGTCAACGCCGAAGTGCTCAAGGCTTGCCCTCAACTCAAAGCCGTGGCCAACATGGCGGTGGGATTCAACAACTTCGATGTGCTCGCCATGACCGCACATGGCGTGCAAGCCAGCAACACGCCCGATGTGTTGACCGAGACCACCGCCGATTTTGGTTTTGCTTTGCTCATGGCCACCGCGCGTCGTTTGACCGAAAGCGAACATTTCTTGCGCCGTGGCGAATGGAAACAATGGCGCTACGACATGTTTGCCGGAACCGAAGTGCATGGCAGCACACTGGGCATTTTGGGCATGGGGCGCATCGGGCAAGGCATTGCCAAACGCGGTGCGCATGGGTTTGGCATGAAAGTGATTTATCACAACCGAAGCCGCTTGAGCCCCGAGCTAGAAGCCGAATGCAAAGCGCAATACGTCAGCAAAGAAGAACTCTTGCGCAGCGCCGACCATGTGGTGTTGGTCGTGCCTTACAGCGCCGCATCGCACCACACCATTGGCGCTGCTGAATTGGCGCAAATGAAACCCACCGCCACTTTGGTCAACATTGCGCGGGGCGGCATTGTGGATGACGCTGCTTTGGCGCAGGCTTTGCGCCATCGCACCATTGCGGCCGCAGGGCTGGATGTGTTTGAAGGCGAGCCCCAAGTGCATCCCGATTTATTGACCGTGCCCAATGTGGTGTTGACGCCTCACATTGCCAGTGCGTCGGTGGCCACGCGCATGGCGATGGCCAATTTAGCCGCTGACAACTTGATCAGCTTTTTCACCCAAGGACGTGCTTTGACGCCTTTGAACACTGTGGGCGCATGATGGACGCTTGGATGTTTTGGGGTGTCGCTGCGCTCAACACCGCTTTGTTGCTGGGGCTGCTGGCGCTGGTGTGGCGGGCTGCAAGCGCCAAGCACACCGCCGATCCCAGTCTTTTGCAAAGTTTGCAAACACTGCAAGACAAGCTCGAACGCATCGAGCGCGAGTTGCGTTTTGAAATCACCGAATCTTCACGCGGTGGGCGCCAGGAATTGACGCAAACCTTGGCGCAGCAACAACAAACGCAGTTGCAGCAACTCAGCGTGATGCAAAAGTCGCTCACCGACACCTTGAACCAACAGCTGCAGCAATTGCAAAAAAGCAATGCCGACAAGTTGGATGAAATGCGCCGCACGGTCGATGAAAAACTGCAAACCACGCTGGAAAAACGCTTGTCTGAAAGTTTCAAACAAGTGGCCGAGCGTTTGGAGCAAGTTCACAACGGTTTGGGGCAAATGCAAAAACTCGCTGATGGCGTGGGCAGCTTGCAGCGTGTGCTCACCAATGTCAAAACGCGCGGCATGTTTGGCGAAGTGCAGCTCGAAGCCTTGCTCGAGCAAGTGTTGACCATCGAGCAATACGGCAAACAAGTTGAAACCAAACCGCGCAGCAATCAGCGCGTAGATTTTGCAATTCGTTTTCCAGGCCGAGGCGGTGCCGATGGTGAACCGGTTTGGTTGCCCATTGATGCCAAATTTCCGCGTGAAGATTACGAGCGTTTGCTGGATGCGCAAGACCGCGCCGATCCCGTGGCCGCCGAAGTGGCGGCCAAAGCCTTGGAGCTTCGCATTCGCACCGAGGCCAAAAGCATTGCCGAAAGTTATCTTGCGCCGCCGCACACCACCGACTTTGCGATTTTGTTTTTACCCACCGAAGGCTTGTATGCCGAGGTGTTGCGTCGCCCAGGTTTGATGGACAGTTTGCAGCGCGACCACCGTGTCACCTTGGCCGGCCCCACCACCTTGTTGGCCATGCTCAACAGCTTGCACATGGGTTTTCGCACTTTGGCGCTGGAGCAACAAGCCTCGGAAGTGTGGAAAGTTTTGGGTGCGGTCAAAACCGAGTTTGAGCGTTACGGCGATTGGGTTGAAAAAGTGCGCGAACAAGTGCAAAAAGCCGCCGATACCTTGGACAAAGCCGACACCCGCAGCCGACAAATGCGCCGCGCATTGAAAAACGTAGAGGCCTTGCCCGAGGGCGAAGCACAAGCCTTGTTGCCCCCGTTGGGCGATTCGGTGGATGACCTGGACAACGCGGCTTGAGACGCGAACTCTTCAAACTCATTTCAGGACAAGTGTGCTTGCATGCCTGCATGACGGGCATGCGCATGGCCACGCCGTTGATGGCGCTGCGCGCAGGACAAAGCAGTGCAGCGGTTGGATTTTTGTTGGCCTTGTTTGCGTTGACGCAGGTGTTTTTGGCCTTGCCTGCTGGGCGTTACGCGGACAAACATGGGTTGAAACGCCCCATGTTTTGGAGCGTGGTGTGCGCCACATTGGGCGCGGGC
This sequence comes from uncultured Burkholderiales bacterium, assembly GCA_903925445.1. Taxonomy (GTDB): domain Bacteria; phylum Pseudomonadota; class Gammaproteobacteria; order Burkholderiales; family Burkholderiaceae_C; genus Limnohabitans. Next base: position 3,675 of record CAIYFE010000245.1, read on the forward strand.
GCTGCAGCGTTGTGGCCGGTGTTTCCAGTGTTGTGTGTGTCGGCCTTGTTCACGGGCGGCGCAACGGGTGGGGCAATCATTGCTTTGCAGCGCCACGTGGGGCGTGCGGTACACGACACGGTGCAACTCAAGCAGGCCTTCAGTTGGTTGGCGGTGGGGCCCGCATTTTCTAATTTCATTGGCCCGTTGATGGCGGGCTTCATCATCGATTACGCGGGGTTTCAATGGGCGTTTGCGGCCTTGGCCGTGTTGCCCGTGTTGACTTGGGCCTGGGTTCACAAAACCCGTGAATTGCCGCCCGTGGTCAAAACTGCGGAAGACGAAAAAAACAGCGCTTGGGATTTGTTGCAAGACCCGATGTTCAGACGTTTGTTGGTCGTCAACTGGTTTTTGTCCGCTTGCTGGGATGTGCACACGTTTGTGGTGCCAATTTTGGGACACGAACGGGGCTTGAGTGCTTCGGTGATTGGCTCCATCTTGGGTGGTTTTGCCGTGGCGGCTACTTTGATTCGCTTGTTGTTGCCCTTGTTGGTGGGGCGCATGCACGAGTGGCAAGTCATCACGGGTGCGATGTTGTTGACGTCGCTGCTGTTGGGCATTTACCCCTTCACCCAAGAGGCGTGGGCGATGGCGGTGTGCTCGATCTTGTTGGGTTTTTCTTTGGGATCGGTGCAGCCGATGGTGATGAGCACTCTGCATCAAATCACGCCCGAGTCGCGTCACGGCGAGGCGATTGGCTTGCGGCTGATGGGCATCAATGCCTCCAGCGTTTTGATGCCCATGGTGTTTGGTGCGCTGGGCACCTTGATTGGCGTGGGCAGTGTGTTTTGGTGTGTGTCGGCGATCGTGGGCTTGGGCTCACGCACCGCTTACCAGCTCAGAGTTGGTAAAACTCACGGATGATGCGCCACGCGTCGTCCACGCTGTCCACGTAGGTGAACAAATCGACGTCTTGTGCTTCGATCACGCCTTCTTCGACCAGCGATTGAAAGTTGAGCAAACGCTTCCAGTAATCGGTGCCAAACAAAACAATGGGCACGGGTTTGGCTTTTTTGCATTGCACCAGCGTCAGGGTTTCGAACAGTTCGTCCAAAGTGCCAAAGCCCCCTGGAAAAGCCACCAACGCAACCGCACGCATCATGAAATGCATTTTGCGCAAGGCGAAGTAATGAAACTTGAAACTCAGATCGGGTGTGATGTAAGGATTGGGCGTTTGTTCATGCGGCAGCGCGATGTTGAGCCCCACGCTCAAGCCACCCGCTTCTGAGGCGCCACGGTTGGCCGCTTCCATGATGCCGGGGCCACCCCCCGTGCAAATGAATAACTTGTGCGCGTCCGATTGCAAGGCGCTGTATTCGGTCACCAAGCGTCCAAAGGCGCGGGCTTGTTCGTAAAAACGGGCATTGCGCACCAGCCGTTGGGCTTTTTCGATGGCTTGGGCGTCGCCGCTGTCTTGCGCGCGAATGAGGGCGTGGTGGGCGTCTTCTTCGCTGCGAAAACGCGCACTGCCAAACACCACCACGGTGCTTTCGATGCCGTGTTCGTGTTGTGCCAAATCGGGTTTGAGCATTTCCAGTTGCATGCGAATGCCGCGGGTTTCGCGTCGCAGCAAAAACTCGGGATCGGCAAAAGCGAGCCGATTCGATTCGGGTTTGAGACTGTCGCCATTGTCGTAATGCGATTTGAGGGTTTCCCAAGCATCGGCAAGGCGTCTATCGAAGGGGTCGAGCATTCCATCCATGTCGCCATCTTAGCGGGTGATTGCAAAGAAAAAGGCTCCCGAAGGAGCCTTGTTGGCGAGCGTGACTTGCTTTAGACGCGTTTGCGGTATTCGCCCGTGCGTGTGTCGATTTCGATTTTGTCGCCTTGATCGACAAACAAAGGCACAGCCACTTCGTAGCCGGTGGAAATTTTGGCGGGCTTCAACACTTTGCCAGAGGTGTCGCCTTTGACAGCGGGCTCGGTCCAAGTGATTTCACGCACCACGGTGGTGGGCAATTCAACAGAAATGGCTTTCTCGTCGTAGAACACCACTTCGAGTTCCATGCCGTCTTCCAAGTAGTTCAGGGCATCGCCCATGTTGCTGGCTTCGACTTCGTATTGGTTGAATTCGGTGTCCATGCACACATACATGGGATCGGCAAAGTAAGAGTAGGTGCACTCTTTTTTGTCCAAGATGACTTGGTCCATTTTGTCGTCGGCTTTGTACACGACTTCGGTGCCGAAGTTGGCGATCAAGCTTTTGAGCTTCATGCGCACGGTGGACGAGCCGCGACCACCACGTTGGTATTCGGTGCGCAGGACCACCATTGGGTCTTTGCCGTACATGATGACGTTGCCAACGCGGATTTCTTGAGCGGTTTTCATGGTGTTTTCGGTTGAAATAAAAATAAGAGATGGCAGTTTGCCAAACCCACAATTCTAACCTTGAGCGAGTCGTTAATGGTTTGGGACTACTTTGAGGCGCAAAAAGCCAGCAATTGATCGCTCAAGCTGTCTTGTTCCAGCAACCGCGCGCGTGTAGATGCAAAGCACGAAGCCCATTCCTGCAAGTGCATGTCCCAGTTCTCAGCAGGCGCGATGCCATTCCATGCGTGATGAAAGCTGCGCAAGCTTTGCGGCGCTTGCAGCCAGTCCAAGTAAGCGTCGAGTTTGGCGTGGTGGGCGTGGTCGTCTTGGGGGTAGATGTGCCAAATACATGGGCGATGCGCCCACAGCGCGCGCACCAAGGAGTCTTCGCCCCGCACAAAGTTGAGGTCGCAGCGCCACAGCAAATGATCAAATTCCACTTGGCTCAAGTAAGGCAAGGTGTGGATGTGCAGCCCTTGCGGCAACTGTGCTTGCCAGCCCAAGGTGCGCAAGGCTTGGGTCATGGCCGCTTGGGCGCGCCCTGCGGTGACCAGCAAATGCACTGATCGAGGTTGCAAAGCCAAAGATTGCAGCCAATCCACCATGCCCGCGGGTTCGTAGCAAAACATGGACACCCACAGGGCTTGGGGATCGGCGGGCAAGGCCATGCGTTTGTGCCAAGCTTGGGCGTCCCATGTGCGTTGCTGTTGCAACAAGTGCGTTTCGCGCAGCAAGCCACCCGTATCGGGGGTGAAGCCGGGGTAGAAAAACCATTTGGTGTGGCCTTTGGCAGGGCCGTGCATCACGGGCGAGGGCAAACCGTGGGCGCGCGGCACGTACGACTCGGCGCTCAAATATTCAAGGTTGATCCAAACCACAGGTGGGTGTTGGGCAATGCGTGTCTGCACCGATTCGGGCAGTTCGCAGCCAAAGGCTTCAATCACGACTTCGCCCAACTGGGGCATGTGGAGGCTGTCTTGCCATTCAAACACATCGACGTTGTGAGCGCCTTGAGGCGCCATCCATCGCAAGGCAGAGGCGTCGTCCACCCACAAACGCACGCGCTTGCCGCGTTGGGCGAGGTCTGCGCACAGGCGCCAACACACGCCGAGGTCGCCGTGGTTGTCGATGACGCGGCAAAACACATCCCACAAGCCAGTGGGTAAAGTGGGGGTCGAAGAGGTAGACGAAAGGGTGGTCGAAAAAGTCACAGCCTCAGATTGTCCACAATACGCAAATGTCCGAACAAACCCAAGCCGTACCCGCCCGCCATCCGCCTGAGTTGTTGCAGCAAGTTGCCGCCTTGCCCGCTTTGCCGGGCGTGTACCGATACTTTGATGCGCAAGACCAACTCTTGTACGTGGGCAAAGCGATCAGCTTGAAAAAGCGCGTGGCCAGTTATTTTCAAAAAGAACACGGCGGCACCCGCATCGGCCACATGGTGAGCAAGATCGTGCGCTTAGAAACCACAGTGGTGCGATCAGAAGCCGAAGCCTTGCTGCTTGAAAACAACCTGATCAAGACGCTCAAGCCTAAATACAACATCTTGTTTCGCGACGACAAGAGTTACCCCTATCTCAAAATCACGCGATCAGATGCGCGCAAGCCCGCGCAAGCTTCTGGTCATCCCGCCGCTGCCAACGTGTCGCGGGTGGTGTATTACCGCGGCGCGGTGGACAAACGGCACGACTACTTTGGCCCTTACCCCAGCGTGTGGGCGGTGCGAGAGGCGATTCAGTTGTTGCAAAAGGTTTTTCGTTTGCGCACCTGCGAAGACACGGTGTTCAACAACCGCACGCGCCCTTGTTTGCTGTTTCAAATCAAACGCTGCTCGGGGCCTTGTGTGGGACAAATTTCAGCCGACGACTACCAGCGCGACGTCGACAGCGCCATGCGCTTGCTGCGCGGGCAAACCCAAGAGGTGATGGCCGCCATTGAGCAACGCATGATGGCGCACGCCGAGCGACTCGAATTTGAGCAAGCTGCGGAATTGCGCAATCAAATCAGCGCATTGTCCAAAGTGTTGCACCAGCAAGCGGTGGACACCGTGGGCGACCAAGATGTGGACATCTTGGCGGTCAAAGTGCAAGGCGGCAAAGCTTGCGTGAACTTGGCGATGGTGCGCGGTGGACGGCATTTGGGAGATCGCCCGTACTTTCCGGTGCACGTCGACCAAGATGAACCCGCCGATGTGTTGGAAGCCTTTTTGAGCCAGCACTACTTGGATGTGCCCGTACCGACCACGCTCATCACCAGCCACGCAGTGGACAAAGATTTGGTGCAAGCCTTGACGGATCAAACCGGCGTGCGCATCAACGCTATCCATCAACCCCGCGAGCAACGCCGCGTGTGGCTGGAGATGGCGCAGCAAAACGCAGACATTCAACTCACCCGTTTGTTGGCCGAAGAAGGTTCGCAGCAAGCGCGCACACGCGCCTTGGTGGAGGCGCTGGATTTGGTGGTCGATGACATGGAGCAGCTGCGTGTGGAGTGTTTTGACATCTCGCACACCTCGGGCGAATCGACGCAGGCATCGTGTGTGGTCTATCACCACCACAAAATGCAAAGCAGCGAATACCGCCGCTACAACATCGAGGGCATCACGCCAGGGGACGATTACGCGGCCATGCGCCAAGTGCTGGTGCGTCGTTACAGCAAACTTGCCGAAGCGGTGCAAGCGGGCGAAGGCAAGTTGCCAGACTTGGTGTTGATCGACGGCGGCAAAGGCCAAGTGGGCATTGCACGGGAAGTGTTCGAGTCGCTGGGGTTGGATTTGTCGCGCATCGTGGGCGTCGAAAAAGGTGAAGGGCGCAAAGTAGGTTTAGAAGAATTGGTCTTCGCCGATGGCCGAGACAAAGTCTACCTGGGTCGCGATTCGGCCGCGCTGATGTTGGTGGCGCAAATCCGAGACGAAGCGCATCGCTTTGCCATCACGGGCATGCGCGCTGCACGCGCCAAAGTGCGCGTGGGCGGCAGCAAACTCGAAGACATTCCGGGCATCGGCCCCAAAAAACGCGCCAAGTTGTTGCAGCGCTTTGGTGGTGCGCGCGGCGTGGCCGATGCCAGCGTGCAAGATTTGTGCAGCGTAGAGGGCATCTCGTTAGACTTGGCGCAAACCATTTATCAAGCACTGCGCTGAAAAGCACGCATCTGGAGACACACATGACCGACTTCAACCGCCGCCAATGGCTGGCCAATTTAGGCCTTGGCGCACTGGCCTTGCAAAACCCCGCTTGGGCAGATGCCGCGTGGCCAAACAAGCCGTTGCGTTTGGTGGTGCCTTTTGCACCAGGCGGCAGTTCTGAAATCGTGGCACGCGCGGTGGCCGCCGAGATGAGCAAAGGCCTGGGGCAAAACGTGTATGTGGACAACAAACCCGGCGGTGCGGGCAACAGTGCCATGCAAGAGGTGGCCAACAGCACGGATGAGCACACGTTCATCTTGGGTCACATTGGCACGTTGGCCGTGAATCCTTATATTTTTCCCAAGCTGCCATACGACGCGCAGCGCGACTTTGTGCCGGTGACCTTGCTCTCCAAAGTGCCCAGTCTGTATGTGGTGCATCCCGATTTGCCGGTGAAAAATTTGACCGAATTCGTGGCCTACGCCAAAAAGAACCCCGGCCAAATGAATTACGGCACTGCAGGCAACGGCAGCGCGGGGCACTTGGCGTTTGAATACCTCAAGATGGCCACAGAAACCTTTGTGGTGCATGTGCCCTACAAAGGCACTGGCCCCATGTTGACCGACTTGATGGCAGGGCGTTTGCAAGCCAGCGCTGTGGGCGCACCGGCCTTGATTCAATTCATCAAAGCGGGCAAGTTGCGTTGCATTGCCACTGGTTCGAGCACACGCTTGGCGCAACTGCCCGATGTGCCCACCGTGGCAGAGCAGGGTTACAAAGGCTTTGAAATGACGCAGTGGTATGGACTGCTGGCGCCCAGCAAATGGGCCAAAGCCAATGTCGCACGTTTGGAGGCCGAAGCCATCAAGGCCGCGCACGGCACCATCATGAAAGACAAATTGAGCATCGACAGCGCCTTGTCGGTGGGCAACACCGCAGCAGAATTTGAAGCGTTCATCAAAACCGAACAAGCGCGTTGGAAAGTTGTGATTGCTCGCGCTCAAATCAAACCCGAAGGCATTTAATAATTCAATAAGGCTCTTAAAGAGCCTTGTTGAATATATTTGAATTAAATTTGAAATCGGGATACTGATTATTCAAATTGACATTCTTCATAGTAGAGTCGTTGCATGAATGGTTTGGTAAA
>CAIYFE010000246.1 GCA_903925445.1 uncultured Burkholderiales bacterium
CACAAAAAGAAAAAACACAAGAAAAAGAAATCTAAAAAAGCCAAAGCTCAGTGACGCACTGAAGCCATGAAAAAAGCGCTTGCCTTGCAAGCGCTTTTTTTGTGGGCGCTTCGCGCATCAACGCGCCCAATAACCCAACGCCACGCCGGCAAACACCGTGGCTCCCAACCAATGGTTGAGGCGAAACGCCGCAAAGCAACCTTCACGTGTGCGGTCCTTGATCAAGCGATGGTGCCAAGTGGCTTGAAGTGCTGCCAAGCCCAAAGCCAACGACCAAGGCCAGGCCAAATGTGCGCTGGCCAAGCCATACGCCCAGCCCATGAGGTAGATGAAATAAAACGCCATGATGGCGGGCACATCCCATCGCCCCAAGGTAATGGCCGAGGTTTTCATGCCAATGCGAAGGTCATCGTCCCGATCGACCATGGCGTATTCGGTGTCATAAGCCAACACCCAAAACAAATTGAATGCCAGCAAATGCCAAGCTTGCCAAGGCACGGCGGCGGTGAGCGTCTCCACGCTGATTTGATCCCAGCCCACGCCTTGGCCACGCACCGCCGCAAAGGCCATGGGAATGCCAAAACTGAACGCAATGCCCAAAACAGCTTGCGGCATCGACACGTGTCGCTTGGCGTAGGGGTAAATCAAAGTCACGATCAAGCCCGCGACGGACCACACCACCGTCACCGGATTGAGGGTCAACACCAAACAAAATGCCAACAGCGCCAACAGCGCGCCCACGGCCAAGGCTTCACGTACCGAGACAGCACCTCGGGTAACAGGTCGCTGGGCGGTGCGCTTGACGTGGCGGTCAAATTCCCGGTCGGCCACATCGTTGATGCAGCAACCTGCGCTGCGCATGAGCACGGTGCCCAACACAAACACCAGCATCAAATACCCACCCGGCCAGCCGTCAGCCGCCACCCACAGGGCTGACAACGAAGGCCACAGCAGCAGCAGCCAGCCAGCCGGACGGTTCCAGCGAATCAAATCCAAATACAAATGAAGGCGTGTGCGCACCACGTGTCCTCAAGATAAACGGGTCACGCCGGGCAAGTCGCAGGCGTAAACGGCGTTGCGCAAAGCAGCAATGGCTTCGTAACGGGTAAAGCTGCGGCGCCAGGCCAGCACAACGCGCCGTGTGGGGGGAGCGCTGCCATCTTTTTCGACGATGGGCACATAACGCACATAGGACTCATCGCTGGCTTTGCGCTTGGTGTTGAACGCTTCTTTGGGCACGCTCAAACGCGGCACCAGCGTCACGCCCATGCCGGCGGCCACCATGTGCTTGATGGTCTCCAGCGAGGAGCCTTCAAAACTTTTTCGAATACCTTCTGCATCGCTGGAAAAACGCGCGAACTCAGGACAGACCTCGAGCACATGGTCACGAAAGCAATGCCCGTTGCCCAGCAGCAACATGGTTTCGCTTTTGAGCTCTTCACCGCTGATTTCTTTGCGTTTGGCCAGCGGATGATTGCTGGGCAAAGCAGCCATGAAGGGTTCGTCGTACAGCGCGGCTGTGGCCAAACCCGCATCGGGAAAGGGTTCGGCCATGATGGCGCAATCGATTTCTCCGGTGCGCAACATCTCAAGCAGCTTGACGGTGAAGTTTTCTTGCAGCATCAGCGGCATTTGCGGCGTGGTCGCAATGGCTTGGCGCACCAAGCTGGGCAGCAAGTAAGGGCCGATGGTGTAGATGACGCCGAGCTTCAAAGACCCCGCCAGCGGATCTTTGCCGCGCTTGGCGATTTCTTTGATGTTGGCCGCTTGATCCAAGACGCTTTGGGCTTGACGCACGATTTCTTCACCCAAGCCCGTGACGGCGACCTCGTTGGCGCTGCGCTCAAAGAGTTTGACGTCGAGCTCTTCTTCGAGTTTTTTGATGGCCACGGACAAGGTGGGTTGCGAGACAAAACAAGCATCCGCAGCGCGACCAAAGTGTTTTTCACGCGCCAAGGCAACGATGTATTTGAGTTCGGTCAGGGTCATGGCTTCAAGCTTTCAAGAAATCGGATTTTCCACCCAACCAGCGCTCAATGTGCCGTTTGGCCAATTCAGGATATTGGTCGAGCATGACAGGCGCCAATTCGCGCGCCCATTCCAACAAAGCAGAGTCTTGCGTCAAATCGGCAAAACGCAACAAGGGCGCACCCGATTGACGGGCGCCCAAAAACTCACCGGGGCCGCGAATTTCCAAGTCGCGTCTGGCGATTTCAAAGCCGTCCGAGGTCTCGACCATGGCGCGCAAACGCTCACGCGCGGTCTCGCTCAATCGACCGTTTTCGCCGGTGGCATACATCAACACGCAAGCCGACGCGGCGGCGCCACGTCCTACGCGTCCGCGCAGTTGGTGCAGTTGACTCAGGCCAAACCGCTCGGCATGTTCAATCACCATGAGCGAGGCATTGGGCACATCCACGCCAACTTCAATCACCGTGGTGCTGACCAAAACGCCCATGTCGCCGCTGACAAATTGCGCCATTTCTGCCTTTTTATCGGCAGGTGTCATGCGCGAATGCAGCAAACCGACTTTGACTGGCGCAGCCCCAGGCGAGTTGAGGGCTTGGCTCAACAACGCATGGGTTTGGGTGGCGTTGGTGAGGTCAAGCGCTTCGCTTTCTTCGATCAAGGGGCAGACCCAATAGACTTGCCGCCCTTGGCTGAGCTGGTGGCGAATGCGTTCGATCAGCTCGTCGCGCCGCGCATCCGAGACCAGCTTGGTCACCACGGGCGTGCGCCCGGGCGGCAGCTCATCCAGAGTCGAGACGTCCAAATCGGCGTAATAACTCATGGCCAAGGTGCGCGGAATGGGGGTGGCGCTCATCATCAACATGTGCGGCTCGCCATCGTGCATTTTGGCGCGCAAGGCCAAACGCTGCGCAACGCCAAAGCGGTGTTGCTCATCGATGATGGCCAGCGCCAATTGTTGAAACTGCACCTGCTCTTGAATGACCGCGTGCGTGCCAACCACCAAGGCAGCCTCGCCACTGGCAACGAGCGCCAGCATTTCGGTGCGCTCTTTTTTCTTTTGACTGCCAGTCAACCAAGCCACGCGTTTGCCCAAGGGCGTGAGCAAGGGCTCCAACCAGTCGATCAATTTGCGGAAATGCTGCTCGGCCAAGATTTCAGTAGGCGCCATGAGGGCGCATTGGAATCCTCCGTCCATGGCCAGCGCAGCTGCCAAGGCCGCCACAACGGTTTTGCCCGAACCCACATCGCCTTGCAGCAAGCGATGCATGGGCACGGGGCGCATGAGGTCTTGTGCGATTTCTTCGCCCACCCGGTGCTGGGCGCGCGTCAAACCAAATGGCAACACGCCCAGCAACTGCTCATGCAAGCCGCCTTGGCGCAGCGTCAGCTGAGGCGCTTTGAGCAAATCACGCTCGCGCTTGGCCTGCAATTGCGACAGCTGTTGCGCCAGCAATTCTTCGGCTTTCAAGCGCTGCCAAGCGGGATGGGTTCGATCTTCGAGTTGCGCCAAGGACACATCGGGCGTGGGATGGTGCAAAAAATACAGCGACTGCTCCAAACGCCAAGGCTGACGCTGTCCTGCATTTGAATGGCACACGGACAAGGGCAAGGCGTGCTCAGGAATCGTGTCGCTGAAGGCACCGCTGCGCGAGGCCTGAACCAAACCACCGTGCACTGCTTTGCGCAAATAGGCTTGCGGCAAGCCCGCCGAGGTCGCATACACCGGCGTCAACGCATTCGGCAAAGCCGCGCCTGCGACAGAAAAACTCGGATGCACCATCGTGCGACCCATGAAACCACCACGCACTTCGCCGCGCAAACGCACTCGGTTGCCCACCGCCAAGGCCTTTTGCTGGTTGGGATAAAAACTGAAAAACCGCAAAGTGCACGTGTCTGAGCCATCGTCCACCACCACCAGCAACTGACGGCGGGGTTTGTAGCTGATTTCACAAGACAACACGGTGGCGTCAATTTGTACGGTGTCGCCGTCACGGGCGTCGGACAAGCGGCTCAGCTGGGTTTCGTCTTCGTAGCGAAACGGCAAATGCAACGCAAGGTCAATCGCGCGATCCAACCCCAGTTTGCGCAACGCTTTTTGGGGCGCAGACAAAGCTTTGCGATCGGTGGAGGGCTTGACGTCAGCAGGCATGGCGGGATTGTGCCTGCTTGCAGTCGCGTCACTCGTGAGAAAATCCGCGCCTTCTCCACTTGGAACGGGCTTGTCCAGCCCTCAAGCACATGACACACGTCTACCGCCTCAGCGACTTCGACTTTGAACTTCCCCAGTCGCTCATCGCCCAACACCCCGCCCCCGAACGCAGCGCTTCTCGCTTGCTAGACGGCCGCACGCAAGTTGCTGTTGACCGAATTTTCAAAGACTTGCCCCAGCTGCTCCAAGCGGGTGACTTGTTGGTGTTCAACGACACACAAGTGGTCAAAGCCCGCTTATTTGGCGAAAAGCCCACCGGCGGCAAACTCGAGCTGCTGGTCGAGCGCGTGCTCACCGAGCACCAAGTGGTGGCGCACATGAAGGTCAGCAAAAAACCGCCGGTAGGCACCGTCATGCCAATGGTGGGAGGCTTCACCGCCACCATGCTCGGGCGCTGGCCGGACGAAAACGGTCAGCTGTTCAAATTCGAATTCAGCGACGAGCCGCACCGCTTGATGCAACAACACGGCCACATGCCGCTGCCGCCCTACATTGAGCGGCATCAAAACACCCTCGATCCCGAGCACGAAAGCCCCGCCGACCAAGCCGAAGACGAGCGCCGCTACCAAACCGTGTTTGCCAAACACCCCGGCGCAGCGGCCGCGCCCACGGCGGCCTTGCACTTTGATCAAGGCGTCTTGGAGGCCTTGCAAGCACGCGGCGTGGCCACGGCCAGCGTCACCTTGCATGTGGGCGCAGGCACTTTTCAGCCTGTGAAGACCGAAAACTTGGCCGAACACCGCATGCACAGCGAGTGGTACAACATGCCAGCCCCAACGGTGCAAGCCATTCAAGACTGCCGCGCGCGGGGTGGACGTGTGGTGGCCGTTGGCACCACCAGCGTGCGCACCTTGGAATCTTGGGCTCAAACTGGCTTGACAAGCGGTGACACGCAAATTTTCATCACGCCGGGATTCAAGTTCCAAGTGGTGGATTTGTTGATCACCAACTTCCATTTGCCCAAAAGCACCTTGCTCATGTTGGTCAGCGCCTTGGCTGGCTTTGAACACATGCACGCGCTGTATCGCCACGCCATCGCGCAGCGCTATCGATTTTTTAGTTATGGCGACGCCATGCTGCTTGAAAGAAAGAAACCCGATGTTGAAGTTTGATCTGCTCACCACCGACCCCCAAAGCCACGCCCGACGCGGCACGCTGACCCTCAACCACGGCGTGGTGCAAACGCCCATCTTCATGCCCGTGGGGACTTACGGCACGGTCAAAGGCGTGATGCCGCGCAGCCTGGAAGACATGGGCGCGCAAATCATTTTGGGCAACACCTTTCATTTGTGGATGCGCCCCGGTTTGGATGTGATGCAAAGTTTCGGTGGCTTGCACGGCTTTGAGCGCTGGAACAAACCGATCTTGACCGACAGCGGTGGTTTTCAAGTCTGGTCGCTGGGCGCGATGCGCAAAATCACCGAAGAAGGCGTTCACTTTGCGTCACCCGTGAATGGCGACAAGTTGTTCATGTCGCCCGAGGTGAGCATGCAGATTCAAACCGTGCTCAACAGCGACATCGTGATGCAACTCGATGAATGCACGCCCTACGAAACCAAAGGCCACCTGACCACCGAATCCGAAGCGCGCAAGTCCATGGAAATGAGCTTGCGTTGGGCGCGACGCAGCCAAGATGAATTTGCGCGTTTGGAAAATCCCAATGCGTTGTTTGGCATCGTGCAAGGCGGCATGTACCCCAACTTGCGCCAAGAATCTTTGGACGCCTTGGTGGCCATGAACTTTCCTGGTTACGCCATTGGCGGCGTGAGCGTGGGCGAGCCCAAAGCGCAGATGCTGGAAATCATGGCGCATACCCCGCATCGCTTACCCGATCACAAACCACGCTACTTGATGGGCGTTGGCACCCCAGAAGACTTGGTGCAAGGCGTGGCCGATGGCGTGGACATGTTCGATTGCGTCATGCCCACGCGCAACGCCCGCAATGGCACGATCTTCACCCGCTTTGGCGACTTGAAAATTCGCAATGCCCGTCACAAAGCCGACCACGGCCCGCTGGATGAAACCTGCACGTGCTACGCCTGCGCCGGACACACGCGCGCTGATGGCACGACCAGCGGTGGCTTCAGCCGCGCTTACTTGCACCATTTGGATCGCTGCGGCGAAATGCTCGGCCCCATGCTCACCACGATTCACAACCTGCATTACTACTTGAACCTCATGCGCGAGGTGCGCGAGGCCTTGGATGGCGGTCAATTCAGCGCATTTCGCCAGAAATTCGCAGCAGATCGCGCCCGTGGCGTGTAAGTTAACGCCTGTTGGCGTTGTGGTTTGCCACATGATTGATTACGTAAAACCAAGGTAAATTCGCTTGGTTATTCTTAATTTACATCAATCATGTCTCATTCAACCGTTAAAAAACCACTTTACAAATCGCTGTATGTGCAAGTTTTGTTTGCCGTCGTGCTGGGTGTCTTGCTGGGCAACTTCTACCCCAGCGTCGGCACCGACATGAAGCCATTGGGCGACGCTTTCATCAAGCTCATCAAGATGATGATTGCCCCGATCATTTTCTGTACCGTGGTCGTTGGCATCGCTGGCATGGAAGACATGAAAAAAGTGGGCAAAACCGGCGGGTTGGCTTTGCTCTACTTTGAAGTGGTCAGCACCTTGGCGCTGATCGTAGGCTTGGTGATCGTCAACTTCGTGCAGCCCGGTGGTGGCATGCACGTCGACGCCGCATCGTTGGACACCAAAAGCATCGCCGCCTACACAGGGCCCGGCAAGATGGAGACTGCCCTGGACTTTTTCATGCACATCATCCCCAACACGGTGGTGGACGCATTTGCCAAGGGCGAAATTTTGCAAGTGCTGCTCTTTGCCGTGTTGTTCGGATTTGCGCTGCACAAATTTGGTGGCCGCGGCACCTTGGTGTTTGACTTCATCGAAAAAATCTCGCACGTCTTGTTTGACATCGTGGGCATCATCATGAGGGTTGCGCCCGTCGGTGCATTTGGCGCGATGGCGTTCACCATTGGCAAATACGGCATCGACTCCTTGTTCTCTCTGGGCAAGTTGATGGGCACCTTTTATGTCACGTGTTTGATATTTGTGTTTGTGGTGCTGGGCATCATCGGCAAATTGCACGGCTTCAGTGTTTGGAAGTTCGTCAAGTACATCAAAGAAGAGTTGTTGATTGTTTTGGGCACTTCTTCGTCCGAATCGGTCTTGCCTCGCATGATGGAAAAAATGGAGAAAGCCGGAGCCCGCAAATCTGTCGTCGGCTTGGTCATTCCAACGGGCTACTCGTTCAATTTGGACGGCACCTCCATCTACTTGACGATGGCTGCGGTCTTCATTGCCCAAGCCACGGACACGCCCATGGATCTGACACAACAGCTCACGCTCTTGGCGGTGTTGCTGCTGACCTCCAAAGGTGCCGCAGGCGTGACGGGCAGCGGCTTCATTGTGTTGGCGGCAACCTTGTCTGCGGTTGGCCATGTGCCAGTGGCCGGTTTGGCTTTGATTTTGGGCATCGACCGCTTCATGTCAGAAGCGCGCGCATTGACCAACTTGGTGGGCAATGGCGTGGCGACTTTGGTGGTTGCCAAGTGGACGGGCGACTTGGACATGCAGCAACTCGATGCGGCCCTGAACCCAACATCTGAAGCTTGATGCGGGTCAAGCCACCACCGACTACGCGTCGGTGGTGAACACGGTCAACACGCCCGTGTAGCCGTACAAGTTTTGATGGGCAATTTCACCGCCCGCAAAAAATCCGACCAACGGCACATCGCCTAAAGCGCGGCGCACGATTTGTAACTCCGCGCTGGGATGCCCAAAATGCGGTCCGCCGCGACCCGCACAACTCACATAAATTGCACCCGCCATGCGCCTTGCTGGATGCGGATTGAGCTGCGCCGGGGCATTGAGGGCATCGGCCAAATCGGCCGTCATTTCTTCGGGCTCCAAGGCCTCTCGAATTTCAGCCCCAATGCGCATCAGGTCTGAGCGCGCTGCGGCTGCGTTGCGTTGGCAAAACGTCAAATGCATGCCTGCTTCGACAGGATGCGCCACCGCCACAGCTTGGCGTGCTGGGTCCAACCCAATGATGTGTCGCACCAGCACCACATCGTCAAATTCACCCGTTGTGCGCACAGCGTTGTCGTCTGGCGAAGTCAGTCCCACCAAAGTGGCGCGAACCTTGGCCAGCGCAGGCTGCGGGTTGTCCAATGAAATGTTCAGGTCACGCATCAACACCGCCAAGGCAGGTTCGCCATCCAAAGCTTTGACCAGATGCCCTTCAGCCTCGGTGATGGTGTGTTGTTTGGCGATGGGCAAGCAACCTTGGGTCACGCGCGAAACCATGTTCACCTGGGCATCAAACGCCACGCCGCTCAAGCCACCCACAAAAACGCCCGAAGCCTTGCCCTGCCCCGCCAAGTTGCCATCGGATGAAACGGCAAACTGCACCACGTCGCTGCGGCTGGACACCAAGCCCCCAAACACATAACCGCTGGTGGTGCGTTGTGCCAACTCGGCAATCAAGTCGGCCACATCGGGTGTGCTGGCATCGGCGTGTAGCAATGCGGTGTGCGGCACAAAACTGCGTCCACTGCTCAACGGAGCCACGCCACTGAACACGCGGTAATTCACGGGCGAGACATCGCACAGCATGACGCTCATGCCGGGTTCGTCAAAGTACTCGACGTTATTGGCCGCAATGCCCACGCCCACGCTGCCCGACCAATCGGTGACTTCGGGCAGCTCTTGACTCAGCAGCGCCAAAATGTCTTGGGCGTCAGGCGCATACACATCGGTGATGTAGAGCAAGCCCAACTTGGGCGACGACGCGTACTGCGCCAACGCCATGTGCGCGCGCAACTGCGCCAGCACCAAGCCCACGGCCATGCGCCATTGCGGATGCGTGGCGTGACCGTAGGGAAAGAGTTTCATCGTTTGGATTTTGCCGCTGTTTTGGCGCTGGCTCGCGGCGCACTGCGCGTTGCACTGGGTTTGCGTGGGGCTTTTTTCGCAGCCTGCGACGTGGTCTTGCTGGCAGGGGCGTGCGCTGCCGCGCTATGCGCCAAATCGTTCATGGTTTTGCTGGCAATGTGCTGGAACTGCTCGGTCAACGCGCCCCACCAATGCGAAGGATCAATTGGGGCGGCGGCTGGTTGAGGCTCTTCTTGCGCAGGGGCTTGCGGCTCCACGGGTTTGATCTTGAGCGATTCGGCCATTTCGGTGAAGCTCAAGTTCATGCCTTTGAGCGTCTCCAAGGTCATGCGCTGAACTTCCATGGCTTGGATGGTGGCGCCCACGGCTTTGGTGTTTTGATCCAACCAAAAATGCACCGTCTTGAGCTCTTGAATGCGCTTTTCCAACTCTTGCGGATCCAGCGTTGGCGCCACCCAACCGCTGGCTGGCGAGGTTGCATTGCCTGCTGCGCCGGGGGTGAGACTTTTTAAAAAATCAAACCCCGGGACAAATTTGGTGAAATCAAAAGCGTTGCTCATCAAAAGCTCCTTGTGTAGTTGCCCCAATTACACCAAAGCCCAGCAAACAGTTTGCTGACAAACGCAATCAGTGCATGTGCTCGTGCATCATGCCCGAGGCTTCAGCGGGCGGCTGCTGCGCCACTTTGGCTTGGACGGTTTGGGTGAATTTTTTCCCCTTGGCGTCTTGAAAGGTCAAGACCAAGGCCAAGTTGGCATCTTTTTGCAAGGGTGTTTTCAAGTCCATGAGCATGAGGTGATAACCCCCAGGTTTGAGTGCCACCGCTTGGCCTGCGGGCAAATCAAGCGCCGCAACGGGCGCCATTTTCATGACGTTGTCTTGCATTGTCATTTCATGAATTTGCGCCAGCCCCGCGGCTTGTGTGCTGACGCTGACAAGTTTGAGGGGTTGATCGGCGGTCAAGGTCATGAACGCGCCGGAGGCTTTTTGGCCCTGCACAGTGGCTCTGGCCCAGGCATCGCTGACCGTCACGGTTTGCGCCCATGCCACGCCGCAAAGCAGCGCCAATGCGCCGATAAAAATTTTGGTTTTCATAAATTTCCTGTTTTTCAAATGAGGGTCGATTCAAAGGTAATTGGGTGCGCGTCGCTCCCGCAACGACGCCACGCCTTCGCGCACATCGGGTCCGGCAAAGCCCATGAACTCCAGCGCCAACGAGGTGTCAAAGGCTGGCCCCGCTTGGCGTAGCCAATTGTTCAAGGCGTACTTGGTCCAGCGGATGGCGGTTTGGCTGCCCTGGGCGAGTTTGTCCGCCACCTCGTAGGCTTTGGGGAGCAGCTGATCGTCGTCGACCGCCAGCGACACCAAGCCAATGCGTTCGGCTTCTTCGCCGCTCACGGGTTCGCACAGCATCAAGTAATACTTGGACTTGGCCATGCCGCACAACAGCGGCCAAATGATCGCTGCATGATCGCCTGCGGCCACGCCCAAACGGGTATGGCCATCCACAATTTTTGCGGTTTTGCTGGCGATTGAAATGTCTGCCAACAAGCCCGCCACCAAACCCGCGCCCACTGCGGG
This sequence comes from uncultured Burkholderiales bacterium, assembly GCA_903925445.1. Taxonomy (GTDB): domain Bacteria; phylum Pseudomonadota; class Gammaproteobacteria; order Burkholderiales; family Burkholderiaceae_C; genus Limnohabitans. Next base: position 10,676 of record CAIYFE010000246.1, read on the forward strand.
GCCGTGCATGGCGCTGACGATGGGTTTGTTGCAGTTGATGACGTTGTAGACCAAGTCCCGCGCCTCTTTCCAAACCCGGCTGCGCACTTCGAAATCCTGCGCCATGTCTTGCACCAAAGCCAAATCGCCGCCGCCCGAAAAACCCATGCCTTCGCCGCGCAAGACGGCGCAACGCACGCTGTCATCGCGGCCAATGTCGCGCCAAATTTCGCTCAATTCCCAATGCCCTTCATGACCTGCGGTGGGCAATTTGCCGTTGCCGCTGACTTTCATTTGCAAGTCGATCACGCTGTTGTTGGGGCCTCGGCGCGTGATGTTGAAGGTTTGGTAGCGGCTGTAGTCCACGGTGTTGGTTGGCGTCATGTCTATTTCCTTGCTTGCATTGTCGGGGGATTCATCCGCTGAGCCGCTTGCCGCAGTGGCGACATGGCGGCAGGCTGGGCTGCGCTATCCTGAGCAGCTATGCGCAGCCTGTTTCATTTTGCCTTCAACGTCACCGATCTGGATGTCGCGCGTCGCTTTTACGGCGATGTGCTGGGCTGCGCGGAAGGTCGCAGCACCGACACCTGGGTGGACTTTGACTTTTACGACCACCAGATTTCACTCCATTTGGGCGAGCCCCTACGCACCCAAAACACCGGCCACGTGGACGGCAAGTTGGTGCCCATGCCGCATTTTGGTTTGGTGTTGAAGTTGAGCGACTGGCAAGCCATGGCCGAGCGACTCAAGCGCGCGGGGCAAGTGTTTGTGTTGGAGCCGCACCAGCGCTTTGCCGGTCAACCCGGCGAGCAATGGACGATGTTTTTTCTAGATCCATTTGGCAACCCCTTGGAGATCAAGGGCTTGGCCAACTTAGACACGCTCTACGGCGCTTAGGCGTGGGGTGCAGCGATTTTTTGATCGATCGCACCAAACACACTTTGGCCGTCCTTGCCCTTCATTTCGATGCGAATGGTGTCGCCGTACTTCATGAATTCGGTGCTGGGTTTGCCATCCAAGATGGTTTCGATGGCGCGTTTTTCGGCGATGCAGCTGTAGCCTTTGGGCCATTCTTTTTTGCCATTGACTTCGGTGCCTTGGTTGCTCACCGTGCCACTTCCGACAATGGAGCCCGATCGCACGTTGCGGGTTTTGCAAATGTGGGCAATGAGTTGACCAAAATGAAAGGTCATCTCAGGCCCAGCCTCGCACATGCCAACCTTGCGCCCATTCCAAGTCGATTGCATGGTCAGGTGAACGCGCCCGCTGTCCCAGGCGTCGCCCAATTCATCCAAGGTCACGGCCACCGGGCTAAAGGCCGTGGCGGGCTTGCTTTGAAAGAAACCAAAGCCTTTGGCCAATTCGTTGGGAATCAAGTTGCGCAGCGACACATCGTTGGCCAGCATGACCAAACGGATGCCTTGCAGCGCTTCTTCGGGGGTGGCCTGCATGGGCACATCACCGGTGATGACGGCCAACTCGGCCTCAAAGTCGATGCCAAACGCTTCGCTGGGGCACACCACATCGTCTTGCGCGCCCAAAAAATCGTCGCTGCCGCCTTGGTACATCAAGGGGTCGGCGTAAAAACTTGGCGGCACCTCCGAACTTCTGGCCGCACGCACCAACTCCACATGGTTGATGTAGGCCGAACCATCGGCCCATTGGTAAGCGCGTGGCAGAGGCGCCATGCACAAAGCAGGATCGAAGGCAAACGCATGACGCGCTTTGCCGTTGTTGAGCGTGTCGTACAGATCTTGCAGCTGCGGCGCGATGAATCCCCAATCGTCCAGCGCTTGTTGCAAACGCGAGGCAATACCCGTCGCATAATGTGCAGTTGTCAAGTCGCGTGAGACGACCACCAACTGTCCGTCGCGTGATCCGTCTTTGTAGGTCGCAAGCTTCATGTGTGTCTCCTTGAGTGCGCTGTGGCGAAAAATTACGCATCGATAAATCAGTTTACCTAAACGTAATTCTATAAGATACAAGCTCTACCCCATCCGATGACCATGAAAGAACGCGCAGGCATCCAATCCGTTGAAGTCGGTTTTGAACTTCTCCAAGTCCTCTCCCAAGCCGAAGGGCCGTTGATGCTGCGCGATCTTGCAGCCTTGGCGGGCATGAGCGCCGCCAAGGCACACCGCTACTTGGTCAGCTTTCAGCGCCTTGGCTTGGTCACCCAAGACAGCGCCACCACGCGCTACGACTTGGGCGCCAGCGCGCTCAAGCTGGGATTGGCCGCGCTATCGCGGCTGGACCCTGTCAAGCTGGCGCGCGAGCGCGTGCCCGAGTTGATGTCCACCATTGGCCACACCGTGGCTTTGGCCGTTTGGGGCAACCAAGGCCCCACCATCGTGCACTGGCAAGAGTCGCCCCACGCCATGTCGGTGCTGCGCTTGGGCGATGTGATGCCGCTGCTGTCTTCTGCCACCGGACGCTGCTTTGCCGCCTTCATGCCACGCGATTTGGTTGCGCCGATGATCAAAGCCGAGCTGGCCAGCGCGCAAAAAATCAAGCGCGCCGACATCCCGCACAACCCGACCCAAGTCAAAGCCCTGCTGGATGAGGTGCGCGAACAAGGCATTGCCCGCGTGGTGGATTCCTTGCTGCCCGGGGTGGTGGGCTTTTGCGCGCCGGTGTTCGATTCAGACGGCCATTTGGCCTTGGGCATGGTGTCGCTGGGCCCCGCCTCCAGTTTTGACGCCAGCTGGCAAGGCCACCCAGCCAGCCAATTGCGCCTGGCAGCCGCGCAACTGAGCCGCGATTTGGGGCATTGATCGCCCGCGTTGACGATGCGCCAACCCCACACCCATTTGCGCCCCTTGCCTGCCTTGCTGCTGCTGGGCGCCGTGCTGGGTCTTCATCTTTGGCTTTTGAGCGGCGCCGACTTGCACTGGCAAGCCAAGCCCGCCACCGAGGGCGAAACCTTGCGTTTTGAGACACGGCACATCGCGCCTGAACCTCAGCCAGCGCCCACGCCCATTCGTCCCCCAGCCCCCTCCAGCAGCGCCAAAGCAACACCCCAATTGCCTGCCCGCGAAGCAGCGCTGGTCCCTCAAGAAGAACTCAGCCCACCCCCACCGGCTGTGACCGAACCCGTGTCCTTGCCCGAGCGCAGCGCATCGGCGGTCGATTTGCCACCGTTCAACCGCACGCAGCCTGAATCTGCCAGCAACAAAGAAATCACGCGCTTTGCAGTGCCTGCGCCAGCTTTGCTCAAGTACGACGTCAACGGCATTGCCAAGGGCTTCAACTACCTTGCTTGGGGTGAATTGCTGTGGAAACCCACCGAATCGTCGTATGAAGCGCGGCTTGAGATTGGCGCTTTTTTATTCGGTTCTCGCGTCCAAACCAGCCGTGGCGCCTTGAGCGATGAAGGGCTGTTGCCCGAGCGCTTCGGTGACAAAACCCGCAGCGAGTTGGCGGCTCACTTTCAGCGGGACAAGGGCATCATCAGCTTCAGCGCCAACTCGCCCGATGCGCCGCTGCTCAAAGGGGCCCAAGACCGCTTGAGCGTTGTTTTGCAGCTCAGCGCCTTGCTGGCCGGCGACCCCACGCGGTATCCGGCGGGCACGGTGTTGTCGTTTCAAACCGTGTCCCAGCGCGAGGCCGAAGTTTGGCAATTCGCGGTCGACAAAGAAGAAATGCTGGATTTGCCCATGGGTCGCATGCCCGCCATCAAGCTCACGCGCACACCGCGCCGTGAGTTTGACCAGCGCGTTGAGCTGTGGTTTGCGCCACAAATGGCGTATTTGCCCGTTCGCATCCGAATCACCAACGCCAACGGCGACGC
>CAIYFE010000247.1 GCA_903925445.1 uncultured Burkholderiales bacterium
GCCACCGCATTTACCGCAACTATGATCCCCGCGCCGCAATCATCAAAAAGCACGCCGACGAGATCCTGAAACTGCAAACCGGGCGCAAAGACCTTCTGGAAATAGCCAAGGAACTTGAGGAGACCGCGCTGAACGATGACTACTTCAAGGAACGCAAGCTCTACCCCAACGTCGACTTCTACTCTGGCATCGTGCAACGCGCCATTGGCATTCCAGTGAACTTGTTCACCGGCATCTTCGCCTTGGCGCGTACCGTGGGTTGGATCGCGCAATTGAACGAAATGATCGGCGACCCCGAGTACAAAATCGGCCGTCCCCGTCAGTTGTTCACCGGTTCCGAACACCGCGTGGCGCAACCTTTGGCCAAACGCAAGTAATTGCGTCTTTCAAGCGCACCACGCGGTGCGCTTGGCACTCAACGCCTCGTCTGAGACGAGGCTTTGCTGTTTTGGCGATACTCTTTTAAAAAAGGGAATGCATGAGTGATCCACGTTTTGTCGCTTCAAATGACCAGTTGTTGGCGCTGCTTCAAACCCCCACTCGGGCTTGTCAATGCTCACTCCAGCGTTGCGCTGGCTGGGAAAGCGTGAGCGAAACCGATTGGCCCAAAGAAACGCTGCAACACATCGCCACCCTGCGCGATCCCGAGCTGCATGAGCCTACGTTTGAAGAACACCATCCCCATCAAACCCGCTACGAATCGGCAGATGCACCGGTGTCGGTCAAACACTTTCCCTACAACCGTTGCGATGTTTTTGCGTGTCAATCGTGCCAACAAACCGTGTTGCGCTACACCGAATACGGCGGCTACTACATCGACCCGCGCGCCAGACGCATTCACGCCGACTTGGTTTCAAGCGAAGGCGCTGACTTGCACGGCGCAGTCATAAAAGGCGGGGGCGCGTCCTAAGTCGGTCAAATGTTGGTGCGTGAGTTCGTTCACATTGGTGCCATTGCGACCTAATTTGCGCCACCAAATGCCCAAGCCGTGCACCACGCCTTGGCGCGCACGATCGGTCACATGCAACTGGCACACATAAACGCCGCGATCGTTGAACACTTGCACGGTTTGTGCATCCAACAAGCCCCGTGCGCTGGCATCGCTTGGATGCATCTCCAGCAAAGGCTCTCCTTCCATGTCGCGCAAACTTTTGACATTGACAAAGCTGGAGTTCAAAAAATTGCGCGCCGGCGGTGAAATCATGGCCAAGGGATAAGGCCCTTCAGGCTGCGCCACTTCGTAGTTGGGCAGATGTTGCGGCAAGCCATCGCCTGAGATCTGCGCCAAGCGCTCGCTGAGAAATTCACATCGACCCGAAGGCGTGGGAAAACCGCCTTGCGCAAATGGGGCATCGGGCACATCCAGCGACACAAACCCATGTTCGAGCAAGTGCGCCCAAGTGGCTGAGGGCGCATGGCTTGGCCTGAGCTTGGGCGTTTGCAAGGCGGTTTGGCACAGGCTGAGGTCATCTTCTTGGAAACACGGATCGGTCAGTCCCATGCGCGCAGCCAACTCACGAAAGATTTGTGCATTGGGTTTGGCCTCGCCCAAGGGCGCGATGGCGGGCTGGTTGAGCAACACATCGGTGTGTCCGTAACTGGTGTGAATGTCCCAATGCTCCAGTTGCGTGGTGGCCGGCAAGATGATGTCGGCGTAATCGGCAGTGTCGGTCTGAAAATGCTCCAACACCACGGTGAACAGATCTTCTCGCGCAAAACCCTTGACCACTTGCGCAGAATCTGGGGCCACAGCCACAGGGTTGCTGTTGTAAACCACCAAAGCCTCTACCGCTTGCGGTGTGTTGAGCAGCTGCCCAATGGTGCTCATGTTGTGAATGGGAGGTCGACGTGCGCCCAACAAATCAGGGCGCTCCAGGCCTGCTGTGTTCAAACGCGAAAAGCCCGAGGCACTCAACAACAAACCGCCCGCACGGTGGCGCCAAGCGCCCACCAACGCTGGCAAACATGCGATGGCGCGTACCGCATTGCCACCGCCACGCACTCGCTGCATGCCGTAGTTCAGTCGAATCGCAGCGGGTTGGGTGTTGCCGTAATCACGCGCCAAATCGCGAATTTGCTGTGCCTCAATGCCGCAAACAGCGGCGGCTTTTTCGGGCGCCCATTGCAAGGCGCGTTCGCGCAAGGCGGGCCAACCCAAGGTGTGTTGGGCAATGTAGTCGTGATCGAGCCAATCGTTGACGATCAATTCGTGCATCAAGGCAAACGCCAAAGCCGCATCGGTGCCCGGGCGAATGGGCAAATGCACATCGCATTTGTCAGCGGTTTCGCTGCGTCTGGGGTCGATGCACACCAACTTCGCGCCGGCGCGCTTGGCCGTTTGCGCCAAACGCCAAAAATGCAAATTACTGGCAATAGAGTTGCTGCCCCAAATCAAAATCAACTTGGACTCGGCAAACCACTGCACCTGCATGCCCACTTTGTCGCCCAAGGTGTAGGTCAAGGCTTCGCTGCCAGCACTGGCGCAAATGGTGCGATCCAAACGTGCAGCGCCCAAGGCATTGAAAAACCGTGCGGCCATGGCCTCGCCCTGCACTTTGCCCATCGTGCCGGCATAGCTGTAAGGCAAGATTTTTTCAGGATGGCTCACGTTTTTCAAACGCTGGGCGATGGTGTCCAAGGCTTCATTCCAACCCACGCGCTTGAACTGCCCACTGCCTTTGGCGCCCACACGTTGGAGCGGATACAACAGGCGCTCGGGGTGGTAAGTGCGCTCGGTGTAACGCGACACTTTGGCGCACAACACGCCTGCAGTTTGCGGATGCTGCGCATTGCCTTGCACCTTGATGGCCACGCCGTTTTGCACGGTGGTGATCAATGAACAAGTGTCGGGACAGTCGTGTGGGCAAGCGCCCAAAACATGTTGGCTCATGCACGAATTATGCGGCTGCGTGCTGCGCTGCGATTTGCAACGGTTGGCTTCTTGTTGCAAACCAGCCGCATCGATTCTGTTTTTAAATTTATATGGTTTTCACTGGCAGCGAATGTTGGATTTTCGAAGATATTAGAACTTTTCAACTACAAAGGAGTTTCAATATAATGAAAAAAACAATGCTCGTCGCAGCCACTTTGGTCGCCCTCAACGGCGCCTGGGCAGCAGAAGAAAGCCCTTGGACGTGGCGCATTGGCGTGACGCGCATCACGCCCCACGTCAACAGTGGCGATGTGATGCCCGTGCCCAACCCGATTTTCAACGGCATCAAAACCGATGTTGGCGCCGATTCGGAACTCTCAGGCGGCATCAACTACCGCTTTGAC
>CAIYFE010000248.1 GCA_903925445.1 uncultured Burkholderiales bacterium
ATATTTATTTAACGTTTTTGTCGCTGGCTGACGCAATATCGCCGCCTTCGGTGACGCCTGGCACCATGGATTTTGAATCCAAAAAACTGCTGGAAGTTATTTACATGAATTACACCAACGGCACTGCTTTGACAGTGACCGATGCGATGCAACAAAAACAAGTCGGCTCACCCGCCACCATTCATCGACGCATTGATTTCTTGCGAGCCGAGGGTTTGGTGGAGATCGCTCATTTTGGTAAAAACAAGCGATCCAAACACCTCAAACCCACGCAGGCTGCGCAAAAATATTTTGATGAAGTCAACGATGCCTTGTTGACCGCATTGAATGCCAATCAGCCGCCAGCGCAGGCCTGATTTATTTCACCGTCGAGGCGTCTTGCCCAAACAATAATTTTTTGGCTTGTTCATCGACGGTGGGTTGCACGTTGATGGACTTGGCCAAGTCATAAGCGCGCTGTGTTGCTGGGCGATGTTGAATGCGCTCAAACCAAGCGGCTAAGTGCGGAAAATCCCCCAAGTTTTGACGTTGGCGCTCGTGCGGCACGATCCACGGGTAGCTGGCCATGTCGGCAATCGAGTAGTCGCCGCAAATGTAGTCGCGCCCATCGGACAATTGCTTGTTCAAAACGCCATACAGGCGCGATGTTTCTTTGACATAACGCTCAATGGCGTAGGGCAGTTTTTCGGGGGCATATTGCACGAAATGATGGTTTTGTCCTGCCATAGGACCCAAGCCCCCCATTTGCCAAAACAGCCATTGGATGCATTCGGTGCGACCGCGCAAGTCTTGCGGAATGAATTGCCCCGTTTTGTCGGCCAAATAAAGCAAGATGGCGCCCGATTCAAAAATCGAAATTGCGTCATTGCCCTTCGCAGGCGCGTTGTCCACGATGGCTGGAATGCGGTTGTTGGGTGCGATTTTCAAAAAGGCAGGATCAAACTGTTCGCCCCGTCCAATGTTGACGGCATGGATGCGATAGGGCAGGCCACTTTCTTCCAAAAACAGGGTGATTTTGTGGCCGTTGGGCGTTGTCCAGTAATAAAGGTCAATCATTCGGTGCTCCAGTTATGTCGAAGGCGCATTGTCAACAAAACGCAATAAGTCAGCAGTCACCAAGGACATCACGCTTGACCAATCGCCGTCTGTGCTTTGACGGTAGAGCTTGACGCTGTCGTACCAAGGGCTGTCGCTGCGATCGCTGAGCCAACGCCAGCAGGCATCGAAGCGGTTGAGAATCCACGTGGGCTTGCCCATTGCTGCGGCCAAGTGCGCGGTTGAGGTGTCCACGCTGATGACCAAATCCAGATTGGCGATCAGCGCGGCGGTGTCTGAAAAATCGTGCAATTCATGAACAAAGTTGTGCAGCATGGGGCCCGTCCAGCCCTGTTGCTGGGCGGTGGCCCAATCGCTTTGCGCTGGCTCGCCTTTTTGCAAGCTGAAAAAATCCGCATCGATGTTGCGAAAACTTTGCAAGTGATTCAAAGGCAAGTTGCGCCGTGTGTTGAGCGTCCATAACTCCGGTTGATCGGGTCGAAAGCCGCCCGACCAAACGCAACCAATGCGCGGGCGTCGGAAGGCGGCCAGGCGCTTTTTCCAGTGCTGTGCTTTGTCGGCATCGGCCAGCAAATACGACGAGGCACAAGGAATATTGTCCAACGTGGTGCCAAACGCCAGCGGCAAGCTCATGAGCGGACACTGCCAGTCAAAGTGCGCTGGCGCTTGGTGCAAATCGATCAAGGCGTCCACGCCTGCAAGGCCAGACAAGACGCCATGCAATTCACGGGGCACTTGCAAAATGACCCGTGCGCCCAAGGCTTTGACTTGCGCAACGTAGCGGCAAAACTGCAAGCTGTCCCCCAGGCCTTGTTCAGCAAACAACAAGAGAGTTTGGCCGCGCACATCGGCTTGACCCAACCACAAGGGTTGTCCTTGCTCAAACACACGCCGTGGCATGCTGGGCACAGCATCCCAGCGCCATTCGTAATTTGGCCAACCTTGCGCGTAGTTGCCTTGGGCGAGTTGCGTCAAACTGAGGTTGAAATGCGCGGCTGCAAAACTTGGGTCCAGGACAATCGCGCGTTCATAGTCGGCTTGAGCCAGAGTAAGGGCGTTTTGAAGGTGGTGAACAAAGCCACGGTTGACCAAAGCCTCCACGTAGGTTGGGTTGAGTTGCAGCGCTTGATCAAAACTCTCAAGCGCCGGGTCTAAACGGTGCAGGTCTTTCAGCGTGACGCCACGGTTGTTGTAAATCGCGGCGTGGGCTTGGGTGAGTTGCAAGGCTTGGTCGTAGCTTTGCAGCGCTTGGTCAAAACGGCGCAACTTTTGCAAGGCAGCGCCCCGGTTGCTCAAAATTTGAAAATCGGCGGGGTTCTCGCGCAATGCCAAGTCGTAATGCAACAGGGCATTTTCAAAGTCATGCTGCGCGTGAAACGACAGCGCGGTGTCAAAGTGCGTCATGGCTGGTCAGTGTAGTGGCTTGGGTTTTTTACCAATGGCATCGCCAATGGATGCGGCTATATTGATTTGCATGACAACCGCATCTACCCTTCATCCCGACGGCAGCATCGACACCGACGTTCGCGGCCATGTGCTGTGCATTGGCATCAACCGACCCAACAAGCGCAATGGTTTCACGCCAAAAATGTTTGAAGAATTAGGCGCTGCCTACACCCGCTTGGACGACGAGCCCGAGCTGCGCGTGGGGGTGTTGTATGCCAAAGGCGACCATTTCACGGCGGGATTGGATTTGCCCACCATCGCGCCGCTCATGCGAGCCGGTAAAAAAGCGGTGCCCTTGGGCATGGTCGATCCGCTCAATTTGGGATTGGATGGCTATCGTCGGCGCACCAAACCCGTGGTGGTGGCGGTGCAAGGCATCACCTACACCTTGGGCATCGAATTGATGTTGGCGGCCGACTTGGTCGTGGCCGCAGACGATTGCCGTTTCTCGCAACTTGAAGTCAAGCGCGGCATCATGGCCACCGGTGGGGCGACCTTGCGCATGTCCGAGCGCGCAGGACTGGGCAACGCCTTGCTGCATTTGTTGACTGGCGATGAGTTTGACGCGCAAGAAGCTTTGCGCCTGAACTTTGTGCAAAAAGTTGTGCCCGCGGGTGAGCAGTTGGAGCAGGCGATGCGGATCGCGCAAGCCATCGCCGAGCAAGCGCCTTTGGCGGTGGTGGCCACGCGCTTGAACGCCCTCAAAGCCGTGGAGCAAGGGCCTGTGGTGGCCATGCAAGAGTTCATCGCGACCCAGCAGCGTTTGTCCAACAGCGAAGACGCCCGTGAAGGCGTTCAGTCGTTTGTTGAAAAACGGGCTGCGCGGTTCACAGGGCGTTGATTACGATCTCGGCAATTTGGATCAAGAGCAGCAACGCCAGCGGCGATAAATCCAACCCGCCGGGCTGCGGCAAGATGCGGCGCAAAGGCGCAAGCAAAGGCTCGACCAATCGACCCATGAAGTAGTTGATGTCCGAATCGGTTCTGACCCAAGACAGCACCACGTAGGCGATGACCAGCCACATCAAACTTGACAACGCCAAATGCACCCATTCCAGCAGGGCGAAAAATGCAATCCACTCCCATTGAGGCGGCAGAATGGACAAAACGCTCAAGAGCACAAACTTCGCCAAGATGACCAAGTAAGCCGCCAAAAGACTGGCCAGATCCAAGCGGCCTGCGGTAGGCAGCAGTTTTCGCAACGGCAAAACGCACCAGTTGGTGAACGTGAAAATGAATGGGCCAAACGGGTTGCCCGACAAAGGCGCCAAGCTCACACGTTGCAATTGCATGAACATGCGCAACAAGCAAGTGCCCGCGACCAAGCCCACGGCCACATTCAGGAGAAGGGAGAAAATCTGAAATAACATGAGGCAAGAGTTTATGCGCTTCTTGGCAGGGTTTTGAATGGGGTGTCGCGCATATCGTTGACACAGTTTTGATGCTTTGAAAGAATCATTTTTTTACTTGAAAGTCACCCGTTTTGTCTTTGCCGCTCGCCCAACCTCGAAAGCTTGCCCACACCCGAGAAGTCACGTTTCATGGCTACCAACGTGACGATGGTTTGTGGGACATTGAAGCTCACATGCGCGATACCAAACCTGAATTGTTTGATATTCCCGGCGAACGCACATGGCAGCCTTTGGAGCCGATTCACGACATGCAAATTCGCCTCACGGTGGACACCGCGTTGGTGATCCGTGACATCGCGGTGTCCATGAATCACACGCCACACGAAGAATGCGGTCAAGCCGAATCGCCCATGCGAAAAATGATTGGCTGCCGACTGGGCAGCGGCTGGCGCAAAGCCATCGAAGAAAATCTGGGCAACGCCAAGGGGTGTACGCATTTGCGAGAATTGCTCTTCAACATGGCCACTGCGGCTTTTCAAAGTGTGACGGGTACGTTTGCGGGCCATGATCCCGATCAGCCACCGCCGCACTTGGGACGTTGTTTGTCTTGGCGATTCGACAGCCCTTTGGTTGAGCGCCGTTATCCGATTTTTTTCAAATGGACGTCCAAGTCCAAATCCTGAAATGAAGCCACCCATTCACCGCAACGCCCTTGTTTTGTTTTCTGGCGGTCAAGACTCCACCACTTGTTTGGCCCATGCTTTGGCGCAATATGAGCGGGTCGAAACCTTGGCGTTTGACTACCGCCAGCGCCATCACGTGGAGTTGCAAGCGCGAGTGCGGGTGTTGCATGAAATTCGCCAGCAATTTCCTCAGTGGGCCGCCAAGTTGGGCGAAGACCACATGCTGGATTTGGCCGTGCTGGGCCAAGTCAGTGAGACCTCGCTCACCCGCGACATGGCATTCCAAATGGAAAGTTCGGGCTTGCCCAACACGTTTGTGCCGGGACGCAACTTGTTGTTCTTGACCCTGGCTGCAGCGCTGGCCTATCGCCGTGGCTTGGACGTGATCGTGACTGGCGTGTGTGAAACCGATTTTTCCGGCTACCCCGATTGCCGCGACGACACCATGAAAGCCATGCAAATTGCTTTGTCCTTGGGCATGGACAGGCGCTTGTTGATCGAGACGCCGTTGATGTGGATTGACAAAGCACAAACTTGGCAGCTGGCACACGATTTGGGGCAACGCGCCCAACCCCAAGGCGGCGATGCTTTGGTCGATTTGATCGTGGAGCACACCCACACCTGCTACATGGGCGACCGCGAGCACCGACATGCCTGGGGCTATGGCTGTGGCGTGTGTCCTGCTTGTGATTTGCGTGCCAAGGGTTGGTTCAACTGGCGCGGCTGAGTCGCGTTTTAGCCTTTGCGCAACACAAACTGAGCGGTGCCGTCCGTGGCTGGCTCAAACACCCATTTTTGTTGGTGATACGCCAACACCCCAGCACGATGGGCCACCGACACCAAGGCGCCGCCTTGCGCTTGCACCATGTGCCACAGTTTTTGGTAGAGCGCTTGCTCGGCGGCCTCGTCCAACGCACTGGTGGCTTCGTCGGCAAATACCCAACGCGGTTGTTTCAAAAGCACACGGGCCAGGGCCAGGCGCTGCTGTTCGCCGCCGGACAGGTGTTGCGTCCAGCGGCTCACGGTGTCGAGTTGATCGACCCAATCGGGAAGCAAAGCTTCACTCAGCGCATGACGCAAAGCCTCATCGGAGTAGCGCGTTTCGGCGTCTGGATAAGCCAAAGCCTGACGCAGACTGCCTTCTGGAAAGTAAGGCCGTTGCGGCATGAACACGCAGTTGGGAGGCAAATCAATGGCCACCGGTTGTTGGTGCGTGTGGCTGTCTGAAGCAAAAGGCCAGACACCCGCCAGCACGCGCAACAGCGTGGATTTGCCGCAACCTGAGGGGCCTTGGATCAGCACGCTGTCACCCGCCTTGACGTGTAGGGAGGTGTTGGCCAACAGCACTTGCCCGTTGGGCAAGGCCATGTCCAACGCAGGTGTGTGCAATTCGTCTGCGGGCTTGGAAGGTAGGTTTGGGGGCAAAGCATTGCGCGCATCTACGGCTGTCATTTGTTCTTGAAAACCGGTCAAACGCTGGGTGGTCGCTTGCCACGAGGCCAAGCGGCTGTAGTTGTTGATGAACCAACTCAAGGACTCTTGCACTTGTCCAAAGGCGGATGAAATTTGCATCAAGTCGCCCAATTGAATCGCGCCGCTGAAGTAGCGCGGCGAAGCCACCAACATGGGAAACACAACCGCTGCTTGGCCATAACCTGAGTTGAACCAGGTGTAGCGTTTTTGAACGCGCAGCAACTGCATGAAGTTGTCCAACACCTTTGCAAATCGCGCTTGCAAGGCTTGGCGCTCGACCTCGCCGCCTCGGTCCAGCGCGATGGCGTCGCTGTACTCGCGCACACGCATGAGATGGTGACGGAAATCAGCTTCCAAGCGCTGCTGAGCAAAGTTCAGTCCCGCCATGGAGCGACCAATGAAGTGCCCCAGCAAGCTGCCGCCCAAAGCGTAAATCAAGGCCATCCACACCATGAAGCCTGGAATGTTGTAGTCGCTGCCGGCCACATGAAAGCTGAATCCGCCAGACAAATTCCACAAAATGCCGATGAAACTCACCAACGTGACCGATGCATCCAACAAGCCCAGTGACAAGCTGATGGTGTCGGAGGTAAAGCCTTGGATGTCTTCTTGAATCCGTTGGTCTGGGTTGTCGCTGGCTTGTTGACCTTGCAACTCCATTTGGTAGAACACATGGCCTGAGAGCCAGCGCTGCAAATAGTTTTGCGTCATCCACACGCGCCAACGCACTTCCAGCAATTGGGTCAGATAAAACCGGTACACCGCCACCACAATGAAGGCAGTTGCCAACAAGCTGAAAACGCCCAGCTGCTTCCAAAACACATCGGCATCGCGGTTTTGCAAGGCGTCGTAGAAGACGCGGTTCCAGTCGTTGAACAGCACCGACAAATAGACCATGCTCAAATTCAAGCCAACGCAGGTTCCCAGCAACAAACGCGCCATCCATTTGTGTTCGGATTTGAAAAATGGCAGCGACAGCGCCCAAGTGCGTTGAATTTGCAAACGGGTTTTGTGCCAGTTGGAGGCCATGTTGTGCCCCATCACGCCAAGCGTGTTCATAGTTGTCCTTCGGTGAAATCGTTGCGTACGCCACTGGCGACATGACCAGCGGGCACATGCCGCGCTGCCGATTCGATGTGGCCGGTTTGGTCGTCAAAGAAAAAGTCGGGTTCGAATTCACGCAGGAATTCGCCTTTTTCAAGACCTCCCAAAAACATGGCTTCATCGACCTGAATGTTCCAATTCATCAAGGTGCGAATGGCGCGTTCGTGCGCGGGTGCGCTGCGCGCTGTGACCAAGGCGGTGCGACTGCGCATCTTGGCCGTGCCGGCATTTTGCAGCGCATGCAAAGCAGCCAGCAGCGGTTTGAAAGGCCCGGCCGACAAGGGTTGATTGGCTTTGTCTTTTTCGTGTTGTTGAAACGCGTTGAGCCCTTGGGTTTGAAACACACGTTCGGCCTCGTCGCTGAACAACACCGCGTCACCGTCAAAAGCGATGCGCACTTCGTGCGGATGCGCGGGTGAGGCATGTGCTGAATGCGGGTAGACCTGCGCTGCGGGCACTTGCGCGTCCAGCGCTGCGCGCACATCGGGCAAATGCGCGGACAAAAACAAGTTGGCATGCAGCGGTTTGAGATAGCGCCAAGGCGGCTCGCCCCGCGTGAAACTGCAACGGATGATGGGCAATTCGTAGTGCGAGGCCGACTTCATCACTCGCAACCCGCTGACGGGGTCGTTGCGCGAAAGAATCACCACCTCCACCCGCTGCGCTTGAGCATCGTTGAAAGACAGCAGTTTGCGCACCAATGAAAATGCCACGCCGGGCTTGGCGGGGGTGCCCAAGCGTTCGAGTTGGAGCTTCATGTAGGCGCGGTCATCGCCTTGCTCAAAGATCTGGTTTTCTTCTTCAAAGTCGAACAACGCGCGCGAAGAAATCGCCACCACCAATTTGCCGTCCAAAGACACGCCCATGTTTACCTCACCCATTGGTTGAGTTGAATGATGGGCAGCATCACCGCCAACACAATCAACATCACCAAGCCACCCATTGCCACGATCAGCAAAGGCTCTAACACGGTGACCAACTGCAAGGCCCGACGCTGCACTTCTTGGCTCAATTGTGCGGCAGCACGTTGCAGCATCACGGGCAGCGTGCCGGTTTGCTCCCCCAATCTTGAGAACATCACCAAAAGACGCGGAAAGCGTGCATGTTGCGCCAGCGCTGAGGCCAAAGGTGCGCCTTCGCGCACCAGCACCAAGGCCTCTTGCGCATCTTGCTTGAGGGCTTGGTTGGACAAGGTATCGGCTGCCGCTTGCAGGGCTTGCAAAATCGGAACGCCAGCGCTTGCCAGCATGGCCAAGGTGCTGGCAAACCGCGCGCTGTTGTAGCCACGCGCCAAGCGTCCAATCAAAGGCAGTGTCAACCAAGCGGCATCAAAACGTTGGCGAAAGCTGGCGCGACGCAGCGCCAAGCGCAAGCCAATGGTGCCGAGTGCGAGCAAGGCCAACACCCACATCCAATCGGCTTGCACCCAAGCGCTCAAGGCCAACATGACGCGGGTGAGCGTGGGCAAAGTGTGTTGGTTGCTGCTGAACATTTGCGCCACTTGAGGCACCACATAAGCCAGCAAAAACAAAACAATTGCAAAAGCCACGCCACACACAATGGCAGGGTAGAGCCCCGCTGCCAACAGTTTGCCGCGCAAGTTGTGTTGCTCTTGCAAATCGGTTGCCAAGTGTTCGAGCACTTGTGCCAAATGACCACTTTGCTCGCCCGCGCCAATCACGGCTGCATAGACGGGCGAGAACTCGCGTGGGTGTTGCGACAAGGCTTTGGCAAAACTCGCACCGGCATTGACTTCGCTCCGCAGTTGTGAAACCAAGTCGCGCTGACGAGGGGTTTCGGCCTCATCGGCCAAAGCGCTCAAAGCGCGTTCCAGCGGCAGACCAGCGCCGACCAAGCCTGCGAGCTGGCGCGTCCACACCGCCAAATCGGTGGCGCTGAAAACTTTGGATTCCCACACCACTGTGTTGAGTCCCTTGCCATGGGCTTTGAGGGGGGAGACTTTGAGTGGCACCCAGCCTTGCGCGCGCAATTGGTTGCGGGCGGAGCGGGCGTTGTCGGCTTCTAGGGTGCCGCGATGCGATTTGCCTTGTGCGGTAAGCGCTTCAAAGGAGTAGGCGGGCATGGCTTAATTTTCGCGCGTCACGCGCAGCAATTCTTGCTCGGTGGTGATGCCTTGGCGAACCAGTTCGGCTCCGTCGTCGCGCATGAGTTTCATGCCGTTGCGCAGCGCGGCTTCGCGAATTTGGGCTTCGCTGGCTTGGTTGTGAATGAGTGCGCGCAGCGCTTCGTTGGTGCTGAGCAATTCAAAAATGCCTGTGCGACCTGTGTATCCGCTGTTCGCGCAGGCCTCGCATCCTGCGGCTTGGCAGTGCGGGCAGACTTTGCGCACCAAACGCTGTGCCAAAACGCCGAGCAAAGACGAACTCAGCAAAAAAGGCTCCACGCCCATGTCAATCAAACGCGTGATGGCGCTGCTGGCATCGTTGGTGTGCAGGGTGGCCAGCACCAAGTGCCCGGTCAGCGAGGCTTGGATCGCAATTTGGGCGGTTTCAAAATCGCGAATCTCGCCAATCATGATCACGTCAGGGTCTTGCCGCAAGATCGCGCGCAAGGCCTTGGCAAAGTCCAGATCAATTTTGGGATTGACTTGTGTTTGCCCGACTCCGGCGAGCTCGTATTCAATCGGATCTTCCACCGTCATGATGTTGCTACGGCTTGCATCCAAGGTTTGCAACGCTGCGTAGAGCGTGGTGGTTTTGCCCGAACCCGTGGGGCCTGTGACCAACACGATGCCGTGGGGTTGTTGCACCAATTGTTCAAAACGCGCCAAGGTCTCGCCCTTCATGCCCACGGCTTGCAAGGTCAAGCGTCCAGCGGATTTGTCCAGCAAGCGCAACACCGCACGTTCGCCGTGGGCATTGGGCAAGGTCGAGACGCGCACGTCGATGGCGCGTTGTCCCAAACGCAATGAAATGCGCCCGTCTTGAGGCAGTCGTTTTTCAGCAATGTCCAGTTGCGCCATGATTTTGAGTCGAGAAATCAAGGCGGCATGCAGCGCACGGTTGGGCTGCACCACATCGCGCAGGCTGCCGTCGATGCGAAAGCGCACGCTCGAATGCCGCTCGTAGGGTTCGATGTGGATGTCGCTGGCGCCGTCGCGTGCGGCTTGGGTCAGCAAGGCATTGAGCATGCGGATGATGGGCGCGTCATCGGCGGTTTCGAGCAAGTCTTCGACGGCGGGCAGCTCTTGCATCATGCGAGAGAGGTCGGTGTCGCTCTCGACTTCGCTGACCACCGCAGCGGCGTTGGAGTCGGCTTGGGCGTAGGCCTCGCTGATGCGCTTGGACAAGGCGGCATCTTCGATTTGTTCAAACGCTGTGACATCAAACTTGCGCAGCACTTCGCTCCAAGCGTTCAAGTTGGGCTGGTGCCCAAACCACAGCACGCGATGGTGACCGTCATCTTCCAGCAACAACTGATGCGTGCGGGCAAAGGCGTAAGGCAGTAGACGGCGCATGGTCATTGGGCGGGAGCTTGGGGCGCAACACTGCCGTTGCCCTCGGATGAATGGTTCAGCGCGGGCAACTTGGCACTGCCTTGGGTGTCAAGCAAGAGGTTGGCGGAGGGTTGCGCTTGTTGCTGCAAGCCCAACATTTGTTGGTAGCGGTTGGTGCTCAAGGCTTCGGTCGAGGCCGCGTCGCGCACCACAACGGGACGCAAAAACACCATCAAATTGGATTTGCTGCGGCTGCGACTTTCGCTTTTGAACAACCAGCCTAAGCCTGGAATGTCTCCCAGGCTGGGTACTTGGTTTTTGTTGCCTGCGTAGGTGTCTGAGAGCAAACCACCCAGCACAACAATGGAGCCATCTTCGACCAAGACGTTGGATTCAATGCTGCGCTTGTTGGTGATCAGCCCCGTGGTCGATCCCACGGAGTTGGCCGCAACGCTGGAGACTTCTTGAAAAATCGTCAGTCGAACCGTGCCGGTCTCGCTGATTTGTGGACGCACCCGCAAGGTCAAACCCACATCCTTGCGTTCAATGGTTTGAAAGGGGGTGACCGCGCCGTTGGTTGTGTTGTTGTTGGTGTATTGACCCGTGACAAACGGCACGTTTTGACCGACCACAATTTTGGCTTCCTCGTTGTCCAAAGTCAGCAACGTGGGCGTTGACAAAATATTGCCATCGCCGTTTTGTTCTAAAAATGTGGCCAGCGAACCCAACACATAAGTGCCGTTGATGTTGCGCACCGTGCCAATGTTCAAACCATTGCCAAGGGCGCTGACGGCCGGATTGCCTGCGGCTGCAATGCCCAAAATATTGCCTTGACCTTGGGTGGTGGCAACGCCGCTGTTGAAGTTGGTGCCAATCAAGCCAATGTTGCCGCCTTTGGCGCCCGTGGCGTTTTGCCACTGAATGCCCATTTGCAAAGCCTTGTCGGCGTTGACCTCGGCAATCAAACTCTCGACCATGACCTGAGCACGGCGTTGGTCCAACATGTCAATCACCGCGCGAAGCTGGCGGTATTGCGGCTCGGGCGCGGTGATGATGAGCGAGTTGGTGGTTGGATCGGCTTGAATTTGTCCGCCCGTGGCGATGCTGTTGCCCGCATTGCTGCTGGCGCCTGAGTTGGCGCCAAGGTTGTTGGGCAAGTTGTTGAGCGCCGGCGTGTTGGGTGCGTTGGTGGGCGTTGGTGTTGCGCTGGTGTTGGAGACGCCGCGGGCATCGCTGCTGAGGGCTGCGCGCAGTGTCGTGGCCAGCTTGGTGGCTTCTGCATTTTTGAGGTAGACGACGTGAATGTTGCCACTGGGGTTGTCGCTGCCGGGTTGATCGAGCTTGTTGACCAAGGAGCGAACCAAAGCCGTTCGGGCAGGATTGGCCGCACGAAGAATCAAGGTGTTGCTGCGCGGTTCAGCCAAGATTGTGGTTTTGTAATCGGCTCCTGTGTTGGGCGCAACGCCGGCGTTGGGGGTGCTGGTGGGCTCAATCAAGCGGCTGATCAGAGGTGCCAAGTCGGTTGCAATCGCGTGTTTGAGCGCAATGACTTCGACATCGCTGGCATTGGAGACATCCAGCGCAGCAATGATGCGTGCCATGCGCTCTAAGTTGTCCACGTAATCGGTGATGACCAACGCGTTGTTGCCTGCATTGACGTTGATCGTGTTGTTGGGGCTGATCAAGGGGCGCAGTACCGACACCAAGTTGTTGGCCTGCTCAAACTTGAGGCTGAAAATTTGCGTCACGATTTGTCCGCTGTTGCCGCCGCCTGGAATGGATTGCACCGCGCCACCTTGCAGCTTGGCCTCTGCTTCGGGCACGATTTTGTAGAGCCCTTGTGTCTCCACCATCGCAAAACCTTGCAAGCGCAGGGCGGCTAAAAACTGATTCCAAGCTTGCGCGGCAGTCACGGCTTGTTCGGTGGTCAGACTCAACGTGCCTTTGACGCGAGGGTCAACCACCACATTGCGTTTGGACAAAGTAGCCAAAGTGCGCGCGACAGATTCGATGTCCGCGTTGACAAAATTCAAGGTGATGGACTCAGCAGCGTTGGCGGATTTTTTGACCGCCGTGCCAGCCACGGCTGGCGCATTCAAACCAAGATTGGCTGCCAGACCCAAGGCCAAGCTCAACGCCAGCGCTGCGCTGTTGGAGGTGAGTTGGTTGTTATTTTTTTTCACAAGTTATTCCATTCTCAAAATAGCTTTATTGCCTTGGCGTTGTCCTAAAACATTCAATAAATTCGACACCGCCGATTCCGAGCCTTCTTGGGCAAAGGCCTCGCCTTGGAAGCGAACTTTATTCTGCCGCCATTCTCCATGACCTTGCATTTGTAAGGCGCCCTCAAGCGTGCTGAGAGCAAAGCTTGGCCGATCGCCTCCCACCAGACTGATTTTGTAGCTGCCCAAAGGGCGCACCGTGCTGAGCTGGGTTGAGAATTGATGCAACACCAACTCGACTTGGCCTTGCAGACGTTGCTCGCTGTTGCGCCACACCAGCTGCTGCGTTCGAAGACGCAAAGTGCCTTGCGGTGCAATCGTGTTCCAAGGCGCGCCCAAGCCCGTGAGCCATTGCGCAGGCCATTCGGATTGGTGGTCATCTACTTGGAGGACCCAGCCGTTCCAGCTGGGCATGGCGTGCGCCACGACGGGCGTTGGCGTGCAGCAGTTGCTGGCTAAGTTCAAGCGAAACGCCAGTCGCCCGTTTTGAAGTTGAGGCGCCAAAGTCCAATGCACTCGCGTGGGCAGTGCCACTTGGGTGGCGGAGTTTTGTCGATCATTGGCCAGCACGGCTTGCGCTGAACCGTTCCATAAGGTGCCTTGCGCATCTTGCAGCAACACCGTGCCGTGGCTGATCTGATCAAGGCGCGTGGCCACCCATTGCGCTGGGGCCTGGGTCAACAAGGCCAACAAGGCGCCCAGCACCACGCCCGCAATGACCGATCGGTGAGAAGTGCGGGCTGGTTGCGTCATGGTTGATGCGGCAAGCGCATGATCAACTGACCGCTCCAGTTGCCATCGCTTTGACTCAAGTGCGCTTGGTCAGGGGTCGATTGCGCTTGCGTGCGTGCACGACTGAGCCAACTTGCCAACGCTTGAGGCGGCGCGTTTTTGACTTGGAGCAGCACCTTGTCGCCTTGCAAGCTGATCGAAAAATGCCCTTCACCTTTGGCGCTGAGACCTTGCAACACACGCCAAGCATCGTCTTTGGACAAGGGCGTTTGATGGCGCAACACCGCAACCTGCGCTTTGAGGTTTTGCATGTCATTGAGTTGTTCGGCCAAGCGAATCTGTTGCGCTTGCGCGTTTTGAATCGCTTGCCAAGCCGGCGCAATGGCGAGTTGCCAAACCAAACCAGCCGCCAATATGAGCGCCAGCCCGCTCAAGCGACTTTGCTCACGCATGGAGAGTTGCTGCCACCGTTGTTTGAGTTTCATGGCGCAACCCCTGTTTGAATCAGCCAAGCGCCGTGTGCGTCGCGCTCTAGCGTGAGGTGCGCGGCTTGCAGTTGTTGTTGCAAGCGCACTTGCTGCGCCTCGCTCATTGGCAAATTGCTGAGTTTTAAAACGCCTTCGCTGTAGTCGATGCTCGAAAGCGCCAAACCATCGGGCAGGGCGTGACCCAAAGTGTGGAGCATGAATTCCAAATCGTTGCCGGCGATTGCGCCCAAACTTTGTTGCAAACGAGCGGCTTCGCGTTGCATTTGCAAAGGCGCGTCAATCACCGCGTTGACTTTGGGAAACGTGCTGAGCAGCAGCTGCTTGAGCTGGTCTTGTCGATTTTTTGTGAGTTGACTTTCTTGCCAAGCCAAGGCGTTGAGCCCGATCACTTGCACAAGCAGCAAGCACAAGCATCCCCATCGAACGGGTCGCCATGCGGGCGCATGCAAGGCGTCTTGTGCCAGTTTTTTTGCATCGCGCAGCCAACGTTGCGCGCGGCCTTGTGCCCATTCGCCTTGTGCCAAATCCCAAGCCGAAGTGCTGGTGGCCAGCCAACGTTGGGCGGCAGTTTGAAGTGCAGGTTCGCGTGCGAGCAAGGCTTGAACGCGCTCGGTCATGGCAGGCTCGGCGTACAGGGCGGTCAGTTGCTCCACAGAGACGCCCAAGGCTGGCCATTGCTCGGTGTTGGGCGGCAGCAGTGTGACGCCTCGCGGGTGGGTCAAGGCGCACAAGGATTGATCGGGCGAGCCCATCACATGCAGCACAGCCTTGTCTGTGGGGCAGAGTTCAGCAACCAAGCGCTGCACGCGAACACCTGCTTTGTTCAGAGGCGCCAACACCTCACGCAACCATGCTTTGTCGCAAATGGCCACCACGCACGCGCCACCTTGGGTGCTGTGGGTGTTGGGGAGCACGATGTGCAGTTCAGCGCTGTCTTGCAGCAGCTGCTCTTCAAGCAAGCTGTGCACCACTTGCTGGCGTTTGGAGGCGGTGCTCACCGGCGGCAGATCCAGCGCCATCCAAGACAAACGTGTGGCGGGAACCACGCCCACCACTTCGCCCGCGTGTTGCGACAAGGCCTGGGCGCTTGCATGACCTTGGCGCAGCACTTTGAAGCCATCGGAATCCACATGGCTGTAACCCAGTGGCGTTGGATGGCTGTGATGGGGAAGGGCGATGACCAACATGTTGCAGAGTCCTTGAGGCGTAGCTTGTATTTTCTTCTTAAAAATCGACCCAATGGCCCGAGTCGCGCCACAAGACTTTGATCTCGGCGTTGTCGCGTTGTAAAACGGAACGCTCGGTCAACACAAGCTGGGGCATGCGCAGCTTGCCGAGGACTTCAAAAAAATGGGTGTTCACGCTGGCCTCTTCCAATGTGAGTTGGGTGTCTTTGCCCATCGCTTTGTTCAACGCGTTCAAGTCTGGCCAATGACCGCTTTCGCGCTGTCGAACCAACTGCTTGGCCTCAGCCATCGACAAGCTGGGAATGCAGGCGTACAACACCAAATCGCTGGCGGTGTTGACATTGATTGGGGTTGGAACGGGCAAAAGCGTGACGTAGGGGCTGATTTTTTTCAGCGTGCTGGCACTCAAGCCCCACCACGCCAATTGCGAAATACGCTGCGGCATTGGCGCTGCATGAGGGCTTTGGTTTTGCGAAGCCACCAAGCCTTGCACCAACAATTGCAACTCTTGATCGGCAATTCCCAAGGCAGAAAAAAGCCGTTGAAACGCCAGCCAACTCTTGGGATTGATTTTTTTGTTTGGGTACAAGTTGGTGAGGTTCAGGCGCGCTTGCAAATCTTGAATTTGTCCCGATAAGTAGACTTGCTGCGCCAAGCGGTCTTCGTCGCCTTGGCTCACGCCGTCGGGCAAGGCGGCAATGAAGGTCGAGAGCTTGGCCTCTTGCAAGGCGATGGCCCAGGGTTCAGACAAGTTGTCGGTGCTGCCCGTGGTGGCATCGCTGCGCGCATCTTCTCGCAGCACCACGCGGGCCCAATCCAGCGCGCCCACCAACAGCCACCGAGCTTGCGCCGATTGTCTTTCGGTGCTTTCTACTTCGATGCTGCGCCATTGCTGCCACATGGCCGTTGCAGCAAAGGTCGCGATCAAAGCCACCATGAGCATGGCCATCAGCAAAGCTGCGCCTTGTTGGGAGGCTGGCGTGGGTTGCTTCATGACTTGGTGTTGCTGAAGTTGGGACGTGACCAATCCAGTGTCAAACGTCCTTGCAAGCTGTGTTGGGCTGGCAAATCAAGGGTCAAACGCACGGCGTCTGGCAGGTTGCTGTTGTTGCCGGTGCTGGAGAGCGGATTGCTCCAAGCGTTGCCGCGCAGGTAATAAATTTGCCATTGCATCAGGGGGATGAGCACGGTTTCGTGGTCGGCGTCGGGCTGGCCGCTTTGTCCCCATTGCAATGCCATGTCCCAGGCTTGTTGAAGCAGCGCGGTGTTGGAGAGTGCTTGCGATTGCCAGCGCACCCATTCGCCTTGTCCCGTGCTGGCGTTGGTGCGCAGTGTCCAAGCGACGACCCAAAGTCCAGCTTCACGCGCGTCGGGGGTTTGAGCGCTGCTGCGTCGAATCAAACGCAACACTCGACCGTTCCAAGCCAAGCCAGCGTCGTTGATCGATGGGATGGATTGCATCGCATTGAGGTCGGCGCGCCATTGCGCTAGGCTGGTTTGAACTTTGGCTGTGTATTGCGTGTGTTTTTGCGTCACCTCTTGGGTGTGCATCAAGGCGTCCAGTCCTCGCCAACCGAGCAAGGACAAGATGGCCATCAAGGCCACGGCAATGAGCAACTCAATGAGCGTCAAGCCGAGTTGGGTGGCGCGTGCAGTCATCTCAGTACCGCCCCAGCACCGAGGTGATGCGCAAAATGGGCGTGACGCCGTCAAAGACTTGTGCGTCAACGCGTCTGAACGATGGATTGGGCGTGACGCGAATGCGCATCAGCACATCAAACGCCCGATTGGCTTGTGTGCATTGCAGGTGCGTGTCGCCAATGCCGGGCATTTGTGGCGACAAGCGCAGCTGCTCGATGGCGTTGTCGGCACACAGCTGCGCCAGCAGGACATCGGTTTGACGTTGGCTGTTGTCCGTCAAAGCGCCACTGACTTTGATGCCAACGCTCAAAGCAAGCGCCATGACGGCAAGCGCCACCATCACCTCGATCAAGGTAAAGCCACGTTGCTTCATGGCCTGACCTCGAAGCTGCGCAACCCGTCGGTGGCAATTCGCACCTGCGCTGAGGTCTTGCCGTCAAAGATGAATAAGTCAATCCAAGCCGGCGCAATGATCGGTTCAGGCCCCAGCACAACGCGCCCGTCGGTCGCGCTGGCGCGCGTTTGCACACCTGCGCTGTACCAAGTTGTGGGCGCGATGCTCGCTTGTGGCAACTCAGGCAAGGCTTGAATGACGTAGCCATTGCCCTGCGCATGCCAACCCCAAGCCACGCCGCTGGTGCGCGACACGCTGCGTGCGGCTTCCAGCTGGGCGATCAAGCGTTGCGCGTCTTTTTGCAACAGCTCATGCGGGTTCTGGCGCAAAGACAAACTGACCCCGACCCAAACCACCGCGATGATGACCAGCACCACCAACAGTTCAATCAATGTAAAGCCGCGTTGCTGTCGCATTCAGATCGCGTTATTGCCAGCTGCCGATGTCAGCGTTTTTACCGTCGCCACCAACTTGCCCATCGGCGCCCAAGGACATGACATCAATCTCGCCCTTGAGCCCAGGGTTGAGGTATTGGTAAGCATGCCCCCAAGGATCGTTGGGCAATTTGTCGATGTAAGGCTTCCAATTGCTGGGCAAAGGGGCGATGGTGGGTGCGCTCACCAAGGCTGGCAGGCCTTGTTCGGCGCTGGGGTAACGCGAGTTGTCCAAGCGGTAGAGCTTGAGGGCTTGCATCAAATTGTTGATGTCGGTGCGCGCAGCCACGGCGCGGGCATCTTCGGCGCGGTTGAGCACATTGGGCACGATCAGCGCCGCCAAGACACCAATGATGGCCAGCACAACCATCAACTCGATCAAGGTAAAGCCCTTTTGCGACCGCAGCTGACGAGGAATGGAAAAGTATTGGGTTTTCATGCCCTGCATGATAATGGGCAGATGTTGCGTCGATTCTTTTTTCCAATGTCGCGGTATGGATGGATTCAGGTTGTGTGCTTTGGGCTGTGGGCCGCTGTTGCCTTCAGCGCGGTGACTTGGAGCTTGAAATGGCTGACGTTGCCCACCCAAGCGCCTGGGGTTGCGCTCTCGCAGCCAAGCGAAGTGGTGCTGGACGAAGCCCAAGTAGCGCGTGCATTGGGTCGCGCCAATTCGGTGGCGTCAACGGCTGCGGCTCCGCAAGCCAGCAGCCGTTTTGAGCTGCTGGGCGTTGTCAATGCGCAGAATGATCAGGGCGTGGCCTTGATTTCGGTGGACGGGCAAGCCGCCAAGCCGTTTCACGTGGGCAAAAACGTCGCCGATGGCTTGATCTTGCAAAGCACCCAAGCGCGACAAGCCAACTTGGGCACAAGAGAT
>CAIYFE010000249.1 GCA_903925445.1 uncultured Burkholderiales bacterium
CAAGCTCAAAGAAGACAAATACGCGCAACGCATGGCTTTGCTGAGCACCACCTTGAGCTACGACGACATCAAAGACGCGGACTTGGTGATTGAAGCCGTGTTTGAAGAAATGGGCGTCAAAGAAGCTGTCTTCAAACAACTCGACGCGGTCATGAAACCCGGCGCCATTTTGGCCTCCAATACCTCCACGCTGGATGTCAACGCGATTGCCAATTTCACCCAACGTCCGCAAGACGTGGTGGGCATGCACTTTTTCAGCCCCGCCAACGTCATGAAACTGTTGGAAGTGGTGCGCGGCGAAAAAACCGCTAAAGACGTGCTGGCCACCGTCATGGCGATTGCCAAGAAGATCAAAAAAACCGCCGTGGTCTCAGGCGTGTGCGATGGCTTCATTGGCAACCGCATGATTGAGCAATATGGCCGCCAAGGCGGCTTCTTGCTCGAAGAAGGCTGCACACCGCAACAGGTGGACAAAGCCATCGAAAAATTCGGCTTTGCCATGGGACCTTTCCGCATGGGCGACTTGGCGGGCAACGACATTGGCTGGGCGATTCGCAAACGCCGCTATGTTGAAAAACCACACATGAAGTACAGCAAAACCGCTGACTTGTTGTGCGAAATGGGTCGATTTGGTCAAAAAACCGGCGCGGGCTGGTACGACTACCAAGCGGGCAAACGCGACGCCATTCCCAACAAAGAAGTGGAGGCCATGATCGAAAAACATCGTGCCGCCATGGGCATCACACCACGCAAAATCAGCGATGAAGAAATCGTGCAGCGCTTGGTTTTCTCGTTGGTCAACGAGGCAGCGCACATTCTGGAAGAAGGCATTGCCTCCAAAGCCAGCGACATCGACATGGTCTACATCACCGGTTATGGCTTTCCCATCTACCGCGGCGGCCCGATGTTGTATGCCGACCAAATCGGTTTGTTCAACGTGGTGCAAGCAATGCACCGCTTCGCGGCCAATCCGCACGACGACGCTGAGTTCTGGAAACCAGCCCCTCTGTTGGCTCGCTTGGCAGCCGAAGGCAAAACGTTCAATTAAGGAATTCAGATGACAAATGCAGTGATTGTTTCTACCGCACGCACCCCGCTGGCCAAAAGCTGGAAGGGCGCATTCAACATGACCCACGGCGCGACGCTGGGCGGCCACGCCGTCAAGCACGCGATTGCGCGCGCTGGCATCGAAGCCTCCGAGGTGGAAGACGTCATCATGGGTTGTGCCAACCCCGAGGGCGCCACAGGCGCAAACATCGCGCGTCAAATCGCGCTCATGGCCGATTGTCCAATCAGCGTGAGCGGTTTGACGGTCAACCGCTTTTGCTCTTCAGGCTTGCAAACCATTGCCTTGGCAGCGCAACGCATCATTTCGGGTGAGGGCGATGTGTATGTGGCTGGCGGCGTGGAAAGCATTTCTTGTGTGCAACAAGAGATGAACCAACACATGTTGGCCGACGTCAATTTGATGAAGAAAAAACCAGAAATCTACTGGAACATGTTGCAAACCGCCGAGCAAGTTGCCAAGCGTTACAACATTGGCCGTGACCGCATGGACGAGTACGGTGCAGCCAGCCAACAAAAAGCCTGTGCCGCGCAAGCAGCGGGTTTGTTCAATGACGAAATCGCGCCCATCACCGTGCAAGCCGGTGTGATCGACAAAGTCATGGGGTTGATGACCAAGCAAGTCACTGTCAGTGTCGACGAAGGTCTGCGCGAGGGCACGACCATTGAAAGCATCAGCGGCATCAAACCCGCCATGCCCGGTGGCGTGGTGTCTGCGGGCAATGCCAGCCAGTTTTCCGATGGCGCAGGTGCTTGCGTTGTGATGAGCGAAGAAATGGCCAGCAAACGTGGTCTCAAACCCTTGGGTCGGTTCTTGGGCTTTGCGGTTGCCGGATGCGAGCCTGACGAAATGGGCATTGGCCCCGTTTACGCGGTGCCCAAAGTTTTGAAACGTTTGGGCTTGACCGTCAATGACATCGACCTGTGGGAATTGAACGAAGCGTTTGCTGTGCAAGTTCTGTACTGCCGCGACAAGTTGGGCATTCCTGCCGATCGTTTGAATGTCAACGGTGGCGCGATTGCGGTGGGTCACCCTTACGGCGTGAGTGGACAACGCCTGACGGGCCACGCTTTGATCGAAGGCAAACGTCGAGGCGCCAAGCGCGTCGCCGTCACCATGTGCATTGGCGGCGGCATGGGAGCCGCAGGTATTTTTGAAGTCTTGTAAGTTGTAGACCCTCACACACGAACCCAAGCCCAAGCGCTTGGGTTCGTTGTTTCAGGGCTTGTATTTTTCAATTGAAGTGAGTTGACATGGCATTGCGTGACACGGTTGATTTTTTGCTTTACGACTGGTTGAAAGTCGATGATTTACACCAACGCGCGCGCTTTGCCGATCACTCGCGTGAAACCTTTGATGCGGTGTTAGACACCTGCGAGCGCATTGCGCGTGACAAATATGCGCCGTTCAATCGAACCGTGGACACCCAAGAGCCGCAGTTCGATGGTGAAAAAGTCATCTTGCCTCAAGCCACCCACGACGCGCATGCCGCCTATGTGACCTCTGGCATGTTGAGTGCGGCTCAGGATTACGACATTGGCGGCATGCAGTTGCCCTACACGGTGGAATCGGCAGCGAATGCGTTTTTTGCTTGCGCCTCGGTCAGCATTGGCGCGGGCATGTTGACCATGGGCAATGCCAATTTGCTGATGGCGCATGGCAGCGAGATGCAAAAAAACGTGTTCGCCTTGAACGAGTTTGCTGGTCGCTGGGCGGGCACCATGTGCTTGAGCGAGCCTCAGGCCGGTTCATCATTGAGTGACATTGCCACCCGCGCCATGCCTGATCTGCACAGCGAGGGCGAGGATTGGCAACAAGACCCCTTGGGACAACGCTACCGACTCAAGGGCAACAAAATGTGGATCTCCACCGGGGATCACGAGTTGACCGAAAACATCGTGCACTTGGTGTTGGCCAAAATTCCGGGCGCGGATGGCAAAACCATCCCCGGCGTCAAAGGCATTTCTCTTTTCATCGTGCCCAAAAAATTGGTGGACACGCAAGGCCAACTCACGGGCGAG
>CAIYFE010000250.1 GCA_903925445.1 uncultured Burkholderiales bacterium
CCTTGAATTCAAGGTCATCAAACTTGATCGCAAGCGCAACAACGTCGTGCTGTCGCACCGTGCCGTGGTTGAGGCCAGCGTTCACGACGACGTGGTTGTGTTCAATACGCACCACTTCAGCAGTGATGACTTCGCCTGTGCGCATTTCTGAGCGCTTCAAGGATTCTTCAAACAGGGCGGCAAAAGATTCAGACATGTATTTCCTTTGTCTAACCACGGGAAAGAGGGCAGCACCATTGCTGCGCCACATGGGCCTGCGATTAGCGGTGGGTTGTGGCGTGTGCCACGGGTTAAGTTGTCGATCCACCCGACCATTGCGTCTGCGACGCGGTGGGAGCCGAGTGGGCCAGTGTCAGGCACCTTGAAAGGTCAAAACGCCTGTTTGCTTTGCCACCACGTCAACACCTGTTGCACCGAAGCTTCGATGGACAAGCTGGAGTTGTCGAGTGACACCGCATCTTGCGCGGGTTTTAAAGGGGCAACACTGCGACTGGCGTCACGTGCGTCGCGTGCCTCTAAATCGGCGCGAAGACCCTCGAGTGTAACGGAAAATCCCTTTGAAATCAACTGCTTATGGCGTCGTTGGGCGCGTTGCGCGGCATCGGCAGTCAAAAACACCTTCAAGGCCGCGTCGGGGAAGATGACCGTGCCCATGTCGCGCCCATCGGCGACCAAGCCAGGCAGGCGGCGAAAACTGTGCTGAAGTGCTACCAAAGCAGTGCGAACTTTGGGTAAAACAGATACTTTTGATGCATTCATGCCAGCTTCTTCGGTGCGAATGGCTTCACTCACGTTGCTGTTGGCCAACCAAATTTGGTCGCCTTCAAAGCGAACGGGCAAGTGTCGCGCCAACGCTGCAATGGGGTCTTCGTCGTGCGCCAAGTCCAGCCCGGCTTGAAGCGCTGCGTAAGCCGTGACGCGGTACAGCGCGCCGGAATCGAGGTAGTGGTAGCCCAGTTGTTGCGCCACTTGGCTGGCCAAAGTGCCTTTGCCCGAAGCGGTGGGGCCGTCCACGCAAATCACCGGGATGTTGTGTTGTGGCGCTTTTGCAACGCTGAACAGCGCCTCGAAATAATCGGGGAAGGTCTTGGCCACACATTGGGGATCTTCAATGCGCACCGGCACTTGGTCGGGGTTGAACGCGGCCAGCGAAAAACACATGGCCACGCGGTGGTCGTCGTAGGTGTGGATGCTGGCGCGTTGCCATTGACCTTGGGGCAATGGATGAATGCGCAACCAGTCCGCACCTTCTTCAATCTGCGCGCCCAATTTGCGGCATTCGGTGGCCATGGCGGCGATGCGGTCGGTCTCTTTGACGCGCCAGCTGGCGATGTTGTTGAGCGTGGTGGGTGCGTCGGCGTACAAGGCCATGACGGCCAAAGTCATGGCTGCGTCGGGAATGTGGTTGCAATCCAAAGTGATGCCACGCAGGGGCCAGGCACCGCGCTTGATTTCCAACCAATTGGCGCCGCTGGTGATGTGCGCGCCCATCGCAGCCGCTGCGTCCATGAAGCGGATGTCACCTTGGATGGATTCAGCGCCAACGCCTTGGATGCGAATGCCCGTGCCTTGCGCGATGGCACCCAGCGCAATGAAGTAGCTGGCCGACGATGCATCGGCTTCTACGTGGATGTGTCCGGGCGATTGATAACGCGAGCCCTGGGGAATCGTGAAACGCTGCCAACCTTCGCGCTGAACGGCAATGCCATAGCGCGCCAACAAATTGAGCGTGATGTCAATGTAGGGCTTGCTGATGAGCTCGCCCACCACGTCGATGACGATGTTTTGCGAAGCACTCGCCAAAGGCAAAGCCATGAGCAAAGCGGTCAAAAACTGGCTCGACACATCGCCGCGAACCCGAATGGGCGCGTCGAGTTGGAGCGTGGGCTGACCAATGCGCAAAGGCGGGAAACCCTCGTTGCCCAAATAATCAATAGAGCAGCCCAACAAGCGCAGCGCATCGACCAAGTCGCCGATGGGGCGCTCGTGCATGCGGGGCACACCTTTGAGCGTGAAGTCGCCGCCCAAAACCGCCAGCGCAGCGGTCAGTGGCCGCATGGCCGTGCCTGCATTGCCCATGAAAAATTCGATGGCGTTGTGGTGTTGAAGTTGCCCCCCCAAGCCATCGATGGTCACGGTGGTGCCTTGCACATCGACGCCGCAACCAAGTTGTCGCAAAGCCGCAAGCATCACGCGGGTGTCGTCGGAGTCGAGCAAGTCGTGCACCACGGTGGTCCCTTGGCTCAGGGCTGAGAGCAACAGCACGCGGTTGGAAATGCTCTTGGAGCCGGGCAGGGTGACCGTGCCCGAAGCGCTTTGCAACGCTGGCAGATCAAGAAAAGCGGTGGCGTACATGGTGTTTAAGTTTCGGCGGCTTTGTTGCACGCGTTGCCAGCTTGCAGCGTCCAAGTGGAACGCACATCGCTGGCTTGTTGAATCAAGGTTTGCAGGGCTTGGGCATCGCCAGTTTTTAATGCGTTTTCAAATTGATCGAGCGCTTGGCGAAAGTGGCTGACTTGCGTGAGCACTTGCACATGATTGGCACTCAGGATGTCGCGCCACACGCTGGCGTCACTGGCTGCGATGCGAGAAAAATCCCGAAATCCAGGTCCTGCCATGTCAAGAAATGCAGCGCCATCGGGTTGTTGCATCAACGCGTTGACCGCAGCAAAAGCCAGCATGTGCGGCAAATGGCTGACCGCCGC
The DNA here is from genome assembly GCA_903925445.1 of uncultured Burkholderiales bacterium. Classification (GTDB taxonomy): domain Bacteria; phylum Pseudomonadota; class Gammaproteobacteria; order Burkholderiales; family Burkholderiaceae_C; genus Limnohabitans. The sequence goes on from CAIYFE010000250.1 coordinate 2,706, forward strand.
AAACGTAGCGTCGTGCGCTTGCGGCGACAGGGTGCTGACGTGGCTGCCAATGGCGCGCCAGACTTCGTGGGCTGCTTGCAAACGGTGAATGCCCGTTTGAGGCAAGGGCGTGAGGATGGTGCGACGGTCTTGGTAGAGCGAACTTTCGGCGTGTTCAATGCCCGCCACTTCTTTGCCCGCAATCGGGTGCGCAGGCACAAAGCACGCCAGCCGATCACCCAATGTGGCCTGCGCAGCCGCAATCACATCGCACTTGGTGGAGCCCACATCCATCAGCAAGGCCGAGGGAGACAGCACATCGCGCATGGCCAAAAAGCTGTCGTGCATCGCGCCCACGGGCACGGCCAACAAAACCAAATCGGCGCCTTCCACCGCTTGCGCCACGCTGTTGCAAGCTTGATCGATGACCTTGCGTTGCAATGCGCGTTCGCGGGTGGCTTGTGAAGCGCTAAAACCCACGATGTGTTGCACCCAACCTGCTTGACGCAAGGCCAAAGCAAACGAGCCGCCCATCAGGCCGCAGCCAATCAATGCTAGACGCTGGAACTTCATGCCGCGTCCTGTTTACTCAGACACAGGGTAGGAGCCCAGCACTTTGTAAAAAGCACACAAGCCTTGCAGCTCTTTCAAAGCAGCTGCGACATGGGGTTGCGAGACATGGCCTTGCAAGTCGATGTAGAAGTAATACTCC
>CAIYFE010000251.1 GCA_903925445.1 uncultured Burkholderiales bacterium
GCCAACTGGCGCTTGACCACCTCTTCGGTTTTGCCTGCTTCACGTTCTGCCAGTGTTTCACCCACGCACACGATGGGCGTGATGCCAGCGGCCAAGGCGCGTTGCGCTTTGTTGGCCACCACAGCATCGGTTTCGCCGTGGTATTGGCGACGCTCCGAATGCCCCACGATGGCGTAACGCGCGCCAAAATCTTTGAGCATGGCGCAGGAAATTTCGCCGGTGAAGGCGCCCTGCTCGTGCGCCGACACATCTTGCGAACCCAAGTCCACGCCACTGCTTTGCGTGAGTTGCTGCACTTGCGCCAAATAAGGCGCAGGCACACAAACCGCAACTTGCGCTTGGCGCCCATTGAGCGCTTGCGCCAACCCTTGTCGTATGCCGTTGAGCAAGGTCTCGTTGGCAGCCAAACTGCCATTCATTTTCCAGTTGCCTGCAATGAGTTTTTGTTTCATCGCGCATTCCAAGTTAAAACAATTTTTCCAATGTGTTGATTGGACTCCATCAACACATGCGCACGTTCTGCACCGTCCACCGATGCGGCGTCAAACGTCGCGTGAATGACGGGCTGGATACGCCCTGACGCGATCAAAGGCCACACATGTTGGCGCAAGTTGCTGGCAATCGCAGCCTTGAAAGCCACAGGACGAGGCCGCAAGGTTGAACCCGTGATGGTCAAGCGACGGCGCAACACCCAACCTGCATTGAAGTTGCTTTCCAAGCCACCTTGTACCGCGATGATGACCAATCGGCCATCTTCAGCCAAGCACTCCACCTCACGCGCCACGTAGTCGCCAGCGACCATGTCCAAAATCACATCCACGCCACGATCTTGTGTGAGACGCTTGGCCTCTTGCACAAAGTCTTGGGTTTTGTAATTGATGGCGTGGTCTGCTCCCAAGCGCAAACAGGCGGCGCATTTGTCGTCGCTGCCCGCAGTGGCAATCACCGTGGCGCCCCATGCTTTGGCCATTTGAATGGCCGTCACACCGATGCCGCTGGTGCCGCCTTGCACCAACAAAACCTCACCCGCTTTGAGCTGTCCGCGATCAAACACGTTGCTCCAAACGGTGAAGAATGTTTCGGGCAAAGAAGCAGCTTGCACATCGCTCAACCCATCAGGAACGGGCAAACATTGGGCAACAGGCGCAACGCACCAATCGGCATAACCGCCGCCCGCGACCAAAGCACACACGCGATCGCCAACTTGCAAGCCGGCAGCTTGCAAAGCAGCGGCATCGCCTGACGCAATGACGCCCGCAACCTCCAGTCCTGGCACATCAGATGCCCCAGGCGGCACGGGATACAAGCCTTTGCGCTGCAGCACATCGGGGCGATTGACGCCACTGGCTGACACGCGAATCAACAACTCACCCGCGCCTGCTTGCGGCACCTCGCGCGTGGCGGGGCGCAGCACGTCAGGCGCGCCTGCTGAAGTGATTTCGACAATGCGCATCATGTCTAGCGACTCGCGGTTTTATTGCTGCTGTTGCTGTTGTTGCTCAGCCACTTCGCCGTGCTGCGCATCAGCGGCTGGACGCTCTGTCAAGGCTTTCATCGACAACTTGACGCGGCCTTTTTCGTCGGTTTCGAGCACTTTGACGCGCACGATTTGACCTTCCGCCAACACATCGGTGACTTTGCCAATGCGTTCATGGCTGATTTGGCTGATGTGCAACAAACCGTCTTTGCCAGGCAACAAGTTGACCAAGGCGCCGAAGTCCAAAATTTTGGTGATGGGGCCTTCGTAAATCTTGCCGATTTCAACTTCGGCTGTGATTTCTTGGATGCGACGTTTGGCCTCATCGGCTTTTGCGCCTTCGGTCGAAGCAATGGTGATCGTGCCGTCTTCTTCGATGTTGATTTGGCAACCGGTCTCTTCGGTCAAGGCACGGATGACTGCGCCACCTTTGCCAATGACGTCACGGATTTTTTCAGGGTTGATCTTCATCGTGTAGAGCTTGGGCGCGAAGTCAGACACTTCTGTTTTGGCTTCGCCCATGGCGTCTTGCATCTTGCCCAAAATGTGCATGCGCGCTTCTTTGGCTTGTGCCAACGCCACTTGCATGATCTCTTTGGTGATGCCTTGGATTTTGATGTCCATTTGCAGCGCTGTGATGCCGTTGGTGGTACCGGCCACTTTGAAGTCCATGTCGCCCAAGTGATCTTCGTCACCCAAGATATCGGTCAACACAGCAAAACGGTTGTCTTCTTTGATCAGACCCATGGCAATACCTGCCACGTGAGCCTTCATGGGCACGCCCGCGTCCATCAAGGACAAGCAGCCGCCGCACACCGACGCCATAGAGGAAGAACCATTGGACTCGGTGATTTCAGACACCACGCGCAAGGTGTAGGGGAACTCTTCTTTGGTGGGCAAAACAGCCACCAAAGCACGTTTGGCCAAACGACCGTGACCAATTTCACGGCGCTTGGTCGAACCCATGCGACCGACTTCGCCGGTGGCAAAGGGAGGCATGTTGTAGTGGAACATGAAACGATCACGGTATTCACCTTCGAGCGCATCAATGATTTGCTCGTCACGTGCGGTACCTAGGGTAGCTACAACGAGAGCCTGAGTTTCACCACGGGTAAACAATGCAGAACCGTGGGTACGTGGCA
>CAIYFE010000252.1 GCA_903925445.1 uncultured Burkholderiales bacterium
TTCCGCAACTCAGACAGCGCCACCTCTTTTTACCGCTTGCCTTCCAACCGCGTGGTCGAGCTGGGCTCTCAAGTCGTCTTGTGAACGCGCGAGGCGCGTGGGGTCAACCTGCGCGCCTCAAGCGGTTTGAGCAGCCCATGAAATTTTTGAACTACCCATGCCCAGTGTGCAACGGGCGCATGCGCATTCGCTTGCTTCACAGCACAGACACGTGCGCCACTTGTGCGACCCCCATTGCCCTGTCGCCCAACCCCTTTGAGGGCAAGATTTTTTATTTTTTCAACCTGATCTGCTCGCTGTTGATCGGGTGGGTCATTGGCGAAATTCGAATGAGCTCGGGTGAAACATTTGGCATGGCAAATTTATGCGCAGATGTGCTGCTGTACCTGATCTTCTTTTGTGCGCTCAGGATCGTGGTTTTTCAGTTTCAGACCCCGCATGCGGTGACTTCATGAGTCATTCTGGTAATTACAGAACTTGAATGTTCATGCTTTTGCAAGCTTTGGCGTAGTTGGGATCGCTGGGGTCTAACTCCCAACCGGCCAACAGCAGGCGCGAGAGTTGTTGCTTGTTGTAGAGAAAACAAAAAATCAGTTGCGTCAGCCCAAACGTAAAGAGGGTCAAAGCAAAGTGCAGGGCGCCAATGCCAATTTCTCCGCGCACCAAAGGCACCCACCAGCCCACCAACATGTAAGACCAAGAAAACCCGACATAGGCTTTTTTGCGCATTCCCGACGTTTTGTGAACCACCATCACAGGGCGTTGCAAGCCAATGACAAACACCCCAATGATCAAAGGCAGCGCCAACACGCCTACGATGCCCAGCACCACCAGCCAAACTCCGATTGCAAAACTGTCCATTTGTGTGTTCCTTCAAAGGACTTATTTCACCACCAACCCCACCGCCAACAACCCCGCATGCAAACAAGCTGTTGCAATGGTCAACACAATGACGGGGCGAAGTTGCTGCGCTGTTTGTGCGTGGCGCACCAGCGCATAAGAAGCCCACAGCGCCAGCGGCCATGTGGCCAAGCCCCAGGCAGCTGATGGGGGCAGGGCTTTGACATAAATCCAAGCCCACAAGGCAGCGTGTGCCCCATTGGCCACCCACGCATAGACCCGCGCAGCTGCGTGGGTGCCGAGTTGGACCACCAAGGTGTTTTTGCCCACTTGGGCATCCGATGGCGCGTCTGGAAAACCATTGATCAACAAAATATTGCCAATCAGCAGCCCAAAGCTGATGGCCGGAAAAAACATGTCCAACGCAAAGTGTTGACGTTGCACCATGTCCGCACCCACACAAACCAGCGTCCAACACACGGCCACGGTGGCTTCGCCAAGTCCTCGGCACATCAGCGCAAGCGGCGGTGCCGAATACGCCCAAGCTAAAAACAGTCCAATAAATCCCAGCACAAACAATTCAGGCGTGGTGCGCGCGGCCAGCCAAATTCCACCCGCCATCAACACAGCGGCCAACACCCCATAGAGTTGTCGGGTTTGGGGCAGGTTGACAATTTGGCGTTGGATCAAACCCGCGCCACCCGTGAAGGGGTAAATGCCAGTGGTGTTGGCGGCATCTGCGCCGTTGAGGGCGTCGGCGTAGTCGTTCAACACATTGGCGCTGGCATGCGCCATCAAAGCGAGTGCCAAACTGAACGCGGCATGCCAACCATCGATGTGCGTTTGGTGCGCCGCTGCATTGGCAATGCCCAGCAAACATGCCATCACCGTGATGATCAAAAATCCCGGTCGTGTCATCTGCAAGAGGGTCAACGCTGGGATTTTTTGCACGGTCATGGCGTTTGCAACTCAGGGTTGAGGGGTGTCATGTGTTTTCATGGGACACGTGTTGACGCCAATGAGCGCATACGCGCCACAAAAGCTTAACACGCCGGTGGCGATGACCACCAAACCCAGCCAGCCCCACACGCCAATTTGTTCGGTGGCGGCCAAATAAACCAGCACCAATCCGGCCACGATGCGCAGCGCGCGATCAAAGGTTCCGACATTTTTTTTCATGATTCATTCCTCGGTTGAACAGGTTTTACAAAAAGACCAGCTTCACGCGCTGGTTGGTGCGAATGCATCCCAAGCCGCAATGGCTTCAGAGGCATACATCAGGGCGGGGCCGCCGCCCATGTAGACACAAACGGCCAGCATTTCTTCAAATTCTTCACGCGTGCATTGCAAACGGTGCAGCGCTTTGACATGAAAACCAATGCAGCCCGAACAGTGTTGGGTGATGCCAATGGCCAAGGCCATCAGCTCTTTGTGTTTTTCGCTCAAAGCGCCCGAGTTCATGGCCGATTTGGCCAATTGCCCAAAACCTTGCATGGCTTCGGGTTGGGCTTTGCGCAGGGTGGCCATGGATTTGCCGATGTTTTGAATCAGCGTGGGGTGGTCAAACGAACTCATCAAAAAACTCCTTACTTTTTTATATTCTATGGATTGATAGAATAAAAAACAATAGAATATCGAAAATTTAATTAATTGAGGAAATTTATGAGTGCTGTGGCTTTGGAGCTTTCTCAGATGCAAAGTGCGGCGGACCAGGCTTGCGGTTTGATGAAAGTGCTGTCAAACCCAGATCGGCTGATGATTCTTTGTCAGTTGTCCAAAGGCGAACTGTGCGTGGGTGAGATTGAAGAAATTTTGGGCATTACCCAGCCCACGCTGTCGCAGCAGTTGACGGTGTTGCGCGAAGAAGCACTGGTGAGCACCCGACGCGAGGGTAAAAACATTTACTACCGCGTGCAGAGTTCACCGGCCTTGGCCGTGATTGAAGTTTTGTACGAACATTTTTGCAACAACTGAGGGGCTTTCACATGACGATCGATTGGACGCACTTCACCCCTTGGCTTTCGCTTGGCGGTGGTTTGTTATTGGGCTTGGCTTCGGCCGCTTTTATTTTGGTCAATGGCCGAATTTTGGGCATCAGCGGCATTTTGGGCGGCTTGCTCACGCCCAAAACGGGTGACATGGGCTGGCGAATTTCATTTTTGCTGGGCATGGTGGCCGCGCCTTGGGTGGCGATGGTTTTGTTGCCCGAGGGCTGGATGCAAGCCCCGCGCATTGAGGCCAGTTTTGGGGTGGTGTCGCTGGCCGGTTTGTTGGTGGGTTTTGGTACCCGTTACGGTTCGGGGTGTACCAGCGGACATGGCGTGTGTGGGTTGTCGCGTTTGTCGCCACGTTCTTTGGTGTCCACGCTGACCTTCATGGGTCTGGGTTTTGTGACGGTGTACGCCGTTCGTCATTTGTTTTGAAAGCACACGATGAAACATCGCATCAGTGAATTTGTAGTAGGTTTGTTGTTTGGCTTGGGCTTGATGCTGGCGGGCATGACCGATCCGGCCAAAGTCATCGGTTTTTTGGATTTGTTGGGCAACTGGGATCCGTCGTTGGCGCTGGTGATGGCCGGTGCAATTGCGGTGGGCGTGGGCGCGTTTGCTGTGGCGCGTCAAAGAACCACCAATTTGTTAGGCGGTGCGCTGCATTTGCCCACTTCGCAACAAATCGACAAGCCTTTGGTCATAGGCGCGGCACTGTTTGGTGCAGGCTGGGGTTTGGCCGGTTTTTGTCCGGGGCCCGCCATCGTCTCTATGGCCTCGGGTCAGACCAAAGCCATTGTGTTTGTGGCGTTCATGCTCTTGGGCATGTGGGGTTTTGAGCTGTTCAGCCGTTGGATGGCGTTGCCTGAGATCAAGATCGAAGCGTGATTCGCGCCGATGGCATGGTTTGACTCTATTCACGAGGTTTTGTATTTGAGACAAGATGGCTGCCAAGGGCAGGCATTGCGCTTTTTTTCAAATAACAAAACGTCACCATGGAATTTTCTAAGCTCATTCAAGAACGTAAAAGCATTCGTGGGTATTTGAACAAACCCGTTCCGCGCGAGTTGATTGAAGAAATCATTGAAGTGGCCAAGTGGGCGCCATCGTCGATGAACACACAACCCTGGCATGTGTATGTGGTCACGGGCGAACCGCTGGATCGCATTCGCCAAGGCAACAGCAACAACATGATGCAAGGCGTGCCCCCCAAACGCGACTTTCCCATGAAAGAGCAATACGAGGGTGTCCACCGCAAACGACAGATTGACATTGCCGTGCAGTTGTTTGATGCCATGGGCATTGCGCGAGACGACAAAGTCCAACGCACCGATTGGGTCATGCGTGGATTCAGACAATTCGATGCGCCCGTGTCGTTGGTGTTGACCTACGACAAATATTTAGAGCCTGCGGCCATCAGTCAATTCGACTTAGGTGCTTTTTCGCATGCCATTGTCCTGGCCGCTTGGGAGCGTGGGTTGGGATGCGTCATCAACGGGCAGGGCATCATGCAGTCCAGCGTGGTGCGCGAACATGCGGGCATTGCCGACGATCAAAACATCATGATTTGTATTGCCATGGGTTATCCCGATCACGATTTCGTGGCCAACCAGGTCAAGTCCGTGCGCGAGCCCACGGATGGTTTTGTCCGGTATGTCGGTTTTGAAAGCAGCGTGCAGGCTTGAAAACGCCGGGTGTTAAAAATCCAACGAGAAACCTTTGCTTTTGAACACAGCGGCTGCTTGGGGTGATTTCAAAAATTCAGCCAAACGCGTAGCCGATGGGTTGTGTGCCGCTTTGGGGGTGACAGACACCGCATAGGTGGTTGTTTTTTGCAAGGGCGCGGGCAACGGTCCAATCAGTTGCGCTCCTTTGACGGGCAATATTTCGGTGATTTGTTGAATACCCAATTCCACTTCACCCCGCGCCACAGGCTCCAGCACAAAGCCCGCATCGCCCAAACGAGTTTTGGATTTGACTTGATCTGCAATGCCCAGTTGCTCAAGCACCCAAGCAAAGTGTTTGCCACTGGTGCCTTTTTGTGGGTCCATGTAGGTGATGCTCTTGGCCTGTAACAGCGCGGCTTTGAGTTTTTCGGGGCTGGAGATGTCAGGCGCTGGCATGCCTTGTTGAACAGCAAGGCCAACGCCCACGCTGCCCAGTGGTTTCGTGGTGCTGCCAACCACCCAGCCTTGGCGCTGAATTTGTTCGGCAACGTCGGTGCTCAAAATCAACACGTCGGGTTGCCCACCTTCAGCCAATTGGCGCATCAATGCACCCACGGGCGCAAATTGCACGCGCACCACCAGGCCGGTTTGTTTTTCAAACTCAGGCAACAAGGCTTGCATTGGCGCTTGTGCTGCACCGGCACTCCACAGTTGTATTTCTTGTGCGTGGCAAGCCCATGCGCTGCACACAGCCAAGATAAAAAAGACGATGCGTTGTTTGATCATGTGCCTGCTCCGATTCGACTGATGAATGCTTGCGCACGCGGATGCTGCGCTTGCGTGAAAAATTGTTCGGGCACGCTGTCTTCGACGATTTGGCCTTCGTCCATGAAGATCACGCGATCGGCCACGGCGCGGGCAAATCCCATTTCATGCGTGACGCACAACATGGTCACGCCTTGTTGTGCCAACTCGGTCATCACCTCCAGCACTTCTTGCACCATTTCTGGGTCCAGCGCCGAGGTGGGTTCGTCGAACAACAAAATTTCGGGTTTCATGCACAAGGCGCGCGCGATGGCCACACGTTGCTGCTGGCCACCCGAGAGTTGCAGCGGGTATTTGTGCGCTTGATCGGCGATGTGTACCCGTTCGAGTTGGCGCATGGCCAAGTCGTTGGCCTGTTCGGGTGAGAGCTTGGCCACGCGAATGGGCGCGAGTGTTAAGTTCTCAAGCACAGACAAATGAGGAAACAAATTGAATTGCTGAAACACCATGCCCACGTGTCGGCGCACGGTGTCAATGGCTTGGAGCTTGTCTTCCAAGGTGGTGCCCAGCACCGTCAGGCGGCCTTGTTGGTGGGCTTCGAGCCGGTTGATGCAACGCAACAAGGTCGATTTGCCCGATCCCGAGGGGCCGCAAATGACAACGCGCTCACCTGATTGAACTGTCAAGTGGATGTCGCGCAAGACATGAAATTGCCCAAACCATTTGTTGACGTTTTCAAATTCAATGACGGCTTGGGTCATGACGCATCCTTGGTTTTTTGCGCCAGTTGCGCCTCAACCCACAGGCTGTAGCGCGACATGGCAAAGCAAA
>CAIYFE010000253.1 GCA_903925445.1 uncultured Burkholderiales bacterium
AGCTCGCGCCAGTAGGCCATGTCTGATTTGACTTTGGGAATCAAAGTCTCGCGTCCCAAGAAGTAAGACGTGTCCATGAGGTCAAAGCTCACATTCGCGATCTTGCAGTGTTTCAATGCATCGGGAATGTTGATTTCATCTTTGAAGCCGTAGTGAACGTAGACGCACCAAAAGGAGTCAGACAGTTGTTCGACTTGGATGCGATCTTTGTTGGCCACATAGGGCACCGATTCCAATTGCACGTTCAAAAAGATCACGTGTTTGTGAATCACTTTGTAGTGTTTCAAACTGTGCAACATGGCTTGGGGCACATAGGTGGAGTCTGAAATCAAGAAAATTGCAGTGCCATCCACTCGACGCGCCATGTCCCCTTGGTCCAAACTTTGAACAAAGGGTTTGAGCTCCAGTGCATCGTCTGACATGCGTTCACGAACCAAATCGCGGCCACGTTTCCAGGTGCTGAAGATCACAAAAACAGCCAACCCAAAGGCCAACGGAAACCAGCCGCCTTCAGGAATTTTTAAGGTGTTGGCGCCAAAAAAGCAGCTGTCCACCACCAAAAATGGCAACGCACCCGCCACCGCTTTGGCGGGACTCCAGTTCCACAAACGGATGGCCACAGAAATGGCCAAGATGTTGGTGATCAACATCGTGCCGGTCACGGCGATGCCGTAGGCCGCCGCCAAGTTGGAGGAGGATTGAAACCCCAGTACCAAGGCGATGATTGAAAACATCAAAAACCAATTGATCGAGGGGACATAAATTTGTCCAATTTCATCCTCCGATGTGTGTTGCACTTCAACACGCGGCGTATACCCCAAGCTCATGGCTTGCTTGGTCATTGAAAAAGCGCCCGAGATCACGGCTTGCGAAGCAATGACCGTGGCAATGGTGGCAAGAATCAACAAGGGCGTGAGCGCCCATTCGGGAGCCAACAAGAAAAAGGGATTTTCAATGGCGCTGGGGTTGCTCAACAACAAAGCGCCTTGGCCAAAGTAGTTCAGCACCAGCGATGGCAGCACCATGTACAACCACCCAATTTGAATGGGCTTGATGCCAAAGTGGCCCATGTCGGCATACAGCGCTTCAGCGCCAGTAATGCACAAAACCACAGAACCCAAGGCAAAAAATCCCAACACAGGGTTGTTCGCCAAAAAGCCCAAACCATACAAAGGATTGATGGCAGACAACACTTCGGGGTGCTCAACAATGCCCGACACCCCCAGCACCGCAATGGCGCAAAACCACACGGTCATGATGGGGCCAAACAACGCGCCCACGCTGGCAGTGCCTTTCTTTTGGAAAAGAAACAAGCCCACAATGATGACCAGAGAAATGGGAACGATGAAGGGCTTGAAGGTTGGCGTGATCAACTCCAAACCCTCAACAGCGGACAACACCGAGATGGCGGGGGTGATCACACCATCGCCATAAAAAAACGCAGCGCCAATCAAGCCCAGGGTCACCAGCGCAAAGTATTTGAACGTGCCGGTGTTTTTTCTATCGATGGCCAGGGTCATCAAGGCCACAATGCCGCCCTCGCCTTCGTTGTTGGCACGCATGATGAAGGACACGTACTTGAGCGTCACGACCACCATGAGCGACCAAAAAAACAGCGACAAGATGCCCACAATGTTCTCAGGCGTGATGGGCACGGGGTTGTGTGCGCCGCCAAACACTTCCTTGAGGGCGTACAAAGGACTGGTGCCAATGTCGCCGTACACAACACCCAAGGCTGCAAGCGTCAGTGCAGCAAAGTGTTTGTTATCTGCATGGTTTTCTTTTTTCATGCTTACCTTTCATTGTTTGAATCTGTAGCCAACACCGATCTCGGTGATCAAGTGCAGTGGGCGTGTGGGATCGATCTCCAGCTTTTGGCGAAGATGGCTGATGTAAATTCTTAAGTAATGCGAGCTTTCAGAAAAAGTCGGGCCCCATACTTTTTCCAAAATAGTGCGCTGTGTGAGCACTTTGCCGGGATGGCTCAGCAGCGTGCAAAGCAGCCGATATTCGATGGGCGTTAAGTGAACTTCAACGCCATCGCGCAGCACGCTGCGGGTTGAAAAATCAACCTCGCAGCTGCCAAACTTCATCACGGGGGTGGCTTCTTCGCCAATGCGATTTTTTCTTCTCAGCAACGCCCGCACGCGGGCAAATATTTCACCCACGCTGAAGGGCTTGGTGATGTAGTCATCCGCACCGGCATCCAATGCGCTGATTTTTTCAAGGTCTTGAAAGCGTGCAGAAAGCACAAGAATGGGCACATCTGACCAAGTTCGAACTTCTTCAATCAGGGTGATGCCATCGCCATCGGGCAAGCCCAAATCCAAAATAATCAAATCCGGTTTGCTGGCACCAGCCTCAATCAAGCCTTGGCTCAGAGTTTCTGCCTCGCCAACGACAAACCCTTCTTCTTCCAGCGCTGATCTGAGAATTTTGCGAATTTGTTTTTCGTCTTCCACCACCAACACGCGTTGTGCTTGCATCGTCAGACCTCACCATGAATTTCAGGAGGCGTGCCTTTGTTTAAAAACACTTGAACACAACCGCCTCCTTGCGGATGATTGGTGGCGCAAATGCTTCCACCATGGGCTTCAACAATTGTCTTAGAAATAGCAAGTCCAATTCCGTATCCTTCGATATTTGATTCCTTCTCACCCCGAACAAACAAGTCAAAGATATTCACCAACGCATTGGGCGCGAATCCGTTGCCTCGGTCACGCACCACGATTTCTAATTTGTGCTCGTGTTCCACAATGCTCAAATCAATTTGCGAATGCTCGGGCGAATATTTGCACGCATTCTCTAAAAGATTGGACAAAACGCGTTCCATCAACACCGCGTCAATCTCAATCAAAGGCAAGTTCTCAGGAATCAAGGTGCGAACTTGGTGGTCTGAGAGCGCGGCGCCCAAATGCTCAAGGCTTGAACCCACCACATCTTGCAAATGGTGCCATTCATATTTCAACTTGACCTGCCCCGTGCTCAGGCGCGCCATTTCTAATAAATTGCTCACCAAGCTAGAAAGCCGCAGGGCTTGTTTGTGTACAGTGCGTGCGGCCTCCAACACTTGGGGGCTGGGCTCAGGCTTGATTCTGGTGATGGCATCTGCAACCCCCACAAATATGGTGAGCGGGGTGCGAAGGTCATGCGACAAGGCCGAGAGAATGGAGCTTCTCAAGCGTTCTTTGTGTGCTTCAATTTGATGCGCGTGGGCCACCTCCACATAGTGCAGCCGCTCTAAGGTGATTGCAAGCAACGAGGCAATGGCCTCCACCATGCCTGCATCCAGACGTTTTTCACTGGCAAGCGCAACAGCCAACACGCCGTGAACTCGCATGGAGGATTTCAGTGGCACATAAAGCGAAGCCCATCCAGCATCGCCCAAAGAAGTGTTGTAAATGGTTCGGTTTTCTGTCAACGCCACGGTGGCGATGTGCGTCTCAATGCCAAATGGAGCGCCTGAGGTCATGGCCTCTGTGACCAACGCACTGTCGCGTGAATCGATGACCCACGATTGCGCATCAAACTGTGCTTTTAAAAACACATGCACCAGTTCAAACGCATGGTCTGGCGTCAGCGCACCCGCCAAATGTTTGGCCACGTCATACAGCGCATTGGCTTGACTCTCGCGTGCGTAGGCTGCTTCGGCCGCTTTTTTAAGACCCGCCGCCATCTGGGTGGTGATCAAGGCCACGCTCAGCATGACGATGAAGACCACCCAATACTGAGAGTCGCTCACGGCCAACGAAAATCTGGGGGGAACAAAGAAATAATCAAACAGCAACACGCACACGATGGAAGAGAACACGGCGCACTCGCGTCCCAGATTGACAGAGATCAAGAACACGACCAATAAGAAAATCATCACAATATTGGCCAAATCCAGCGTGTCATGAAATGGCGTCAAGACCAAAGCCGTCAACCCGCAAATGAGGCAGGTCACAAAATAGCGTTGCGCAGAATTGAAATTTCTGAACCAGGATGGGTCTGAGGGATTGCGGGTTTTCATGTTCTACATCCGATATGCGCCTAGGTTAA
>CAIYFE010000254.1 GCA_903925445.1 uncultured Burkholderiales bacterium
CCCTCGCACCGCTTCAAGACCCACCTTGGCCTTGAACTCCGGCAGGTGTGTATTGCGTTTCTTCGTTTCACTCATGGGTTACCCGTTTCTTTCGACAGTGTCCCACTTAAACTGCTGTCTCAAATTCGGGGTCCACTTCAATTCAAGAAGTTACTAGGTGGTGCAGTACCCGTATAAAGTAATTGGCTGTTTAATGAAAAAAAAGCCACTGACCGAAATCAGTGGCTTTTCCATTGTTGGTAGGGCGTGACAGACTTGAACTGTCGACCAAAGGATTCTGGTTTGTGTAGCTTTCACTACTCCCTGGACTATGCCTTCACCATAGCTTGCGCTTTAGGTGGACGCCGTCTAGTCTCTACACGTTCAGAGTGCTTTCGCACTTAGCTTCGCTCGGCATTGGCATATCTTGCGACTTAGCTTTCACCGAATTTGACGTCATTCACACGAGTGGTTTCCCCTCTCGGTGCACAATTTTTATGAGTCCTCTGCTCTAACCAACTGAGCTAACGCCCCTTAAAACATACTGATTCTAGGCTCTAGACCGACTTAACTCCCCTGCTGAAAAATTAAGCAAAGTGTGGAAGCGGTGTAGAAGCAATTTATTAAGTCGGCAGCTTAATAAGTTGTTGATTTAATTGAGGATTTATTTAGAACCTAAGTTCCAAAATTGTTTATGAGTCCTCTGCTCTAACCAACTGAGCTAACGCCCCCAACCAAGCCGACAATTGTAGGCCAGCTCTAGAATGACGCATCCCAAGCACAAGGTGTCTCATGTCCATAAAAATTGCGGCCACGGCTCTGAGTTTGTTGTTGAGCAGTTGGGTCAGCGCTCAAACAACCCGCGCATCCAATGACTCAACTCAACTTGTTGGCGATGTGGGTTTGGCGCTTTACCGCACACCGGCCATCACCCGCGCTTCGGGCGACGCCAACGTGTTGCTTCCCTATGCATTTGCCGATTACGGCAGCCTGTTTGCGCGTGTCGATACGTTTGGCGTCAAGCTCATGCCTTTGGGTGCAGGCCATTTGGAGCTGGCGGCTCGCGTGAGTTTTGAGGGCTACAAACCCTTGGGAACACCCGGCATCCAAGATCGATCCACCCCGCTGCCCGTTGGATTGAGTACTTTTCAAGAAACACCCTACGGCGCATTTTTTGTTTACGGGTTTTACGACACCAACTCTGGCGGCACTTTGCTGGACGCCATGTACGCTGCCGAATTCAAGCTGGGAAGCATCCACATTTATCCGCAACTCGGATTTGAGCGACGCAGCGACAAATACGTGCAACATTTGTATGGCGTCTCAGCCCAAGAAAGCGCCGCCAGTGGCAACACCATCGCCGCTTACAACGCAACCAACTCGATCAGCCCCAACCTTGGATTCGCGTTTGAATACCCGCTGCCCAACGACTACAGCCTGACGTTGCAAGTGCGCAAAAAATGGCTGGATAGCAGCATCACCGACAGCCCACTGGTGAACAGCAAATCGCAGTTGAGCAGCTTCTTATCGCTGACGCGCAGCTTCAAGTGAGTCGATCAGCGCACAGCGCTGGCGATCAATACCGCGTTGGTGCCGCCAAAGGCAAATGAGTTGGACATCACGTGCTGCACGTTTGACTGGGTGCGTGGGCTTTTTTGAATCACATCCAAAGTCATTTCTGGATCCAAGACGTCGCAATTGGCCGAACTTGGCAAACAACCCGATTGCAAAGCGCGAATGGCGATCAGCAATTCCATCGCGCCGCCCGCACCCAACAAATGGCCATGCAAGCCTTTGGTCGAGCTGATGGGCACGCCATGCGCGCCAAACACCTCGCTGACGGAACGTGCCTCGGCCAAATCGCCAGCTTGGGTTGCCGTGCCATGCGCATTGATGTAGCCAATGTCTTGCGCCGCCAAGCCTGCATCGCGCAAAGCTTGGCGCATGGCTCGCACTTGGCCTTCCCAATGGGGATGCGTCATGTGGTGACCATCGCAATTGGTGCCGTAACCGCTGAGCTGCGCCAGCAAATGAGCGTTGCGCTTGCGGGCATGGGCTTCGGTCTCCAAGATCAACGCCGCCGCACCTTCACCCAAAGCAAATCCTGCACGTTGCGCGTCAAAAGGACGACACGCCGTTTGAGCTTGACCGTTTTCAACTGGAGCTAACACGCGCAAAGCTTGCCAACCCGCCACCACACCTGGAGTGAGCATGGCTTCACTGCCGCCCACGATGGCCACATCCACGCGACCTAAGCGCAAAGCCAACAAAGCTTCACCGATCGCCACAGCAGAAGAAGCGCAGGCGCAGGCATAGGTCAGGCTCGCGCCGTGGGCTTGGGTAAGCAGCGCAATTTCGGCTGCAGGCGCATTGGGCATGGTCGTCACCACGTTGGTCGGACGAATGCGTTTGTGTTCGGCGTACAAGGCACGGGAAGACAAATCGAAGTTACCCGCGCCAGCCATGCCCGAGCCCCAAAAAACGCCCAAGCGTTCGCGATCGAGGTGCGACAAATCGAGTTGTGCATGCGCTATGGCTTCTTGACCCGTTTTGAGCGCCATGGCGGTGCCCCGATCCATGGGCACTTTGGAGGGAGCGATCAACCCTTTGGGGTCAAAGTCGGCGGGGCACAAAGGCACTTGCACGGGGTCCAAGCCCAGCAAGTCAACCATGCTGGCAACCGCACCAGAGCGGGCTTGGTGCAAGGCTTCATCAAATGTTTGCCAAGTTGCGCCCAGCGCAGAAATTTGCGCGTATCCGGTGACAAAAACGCGCTCAAACTGACTCATGCGGAGGATTTCATGGACTCAATGATTTTGCAGATGGCGTCCAAAGTCAAATCGGCTTGTGTGGGATCCATTTTTTCTTCTGGGATACGCAAGGAAAAAGCATCTTCTGCCGCGAAGATGAATTCCATCAAGGTCAAGGAATCCAGCCCCAAATCTGCCAACGCAACTTCTCGATGGATGATCGCCGGATCAACGCCAAACTGATCTACCAACAATTGCGACAACACGCTGAAGGGGTCTTTATCCAAGTCAAACTCCGTTTACCAATTCATCAAATTTTAGCGCGATATCGCATTTTGAATTCTTAAGGATTATTCATTCATCGGGCGGCCAAACGCAAAATTGACAATTTCTTGCCCATGAAATTGAAATGGTCTACATGGACATTGCAAGCATTGAACGCACCGCTGGGCAAGACAAAGCGCAAAGCCAACGCTTTGACGCCCCCAATTTGCGGTGTGTTTTGCGCCAGCGCTGCTTCGAGCAGGGCCTGATCTTCGACAAAAACGGCTTGCCGCCAATTTTCAGAAGTTCGGGTCAACAGATCGCTTTGGGTGACTTTAAAGAACAAGGGCTCGAGTTTGTAGTCTGAATCGCCAAACTTGATCAGCAAGATTTGATCGAAGTCTTCCAACAAATCCTGCAAGATCGACCATGCTTGGTTGGACTGTTGTGCATAAAAAATTCGGTCGTTTTCTCGATAGAGCGAAATTTTGTAGCGCGAATCCAGCACCTTGAGCAACAAATCACGGGCGTAAAGCGATCGGCGCAACGGCTCCATGAAAGCAACAGCAGTCAAAGTCACCAACATGAAGTTGACAGAAATGATGAAATCTTTGGACGACAGTACATCAAAGCTGCCATAGGGTTTTACAAAGTAATATTCGCCCAAGAACACACTCAGCAGCACTGAAATGATGGCAAATTTATAACCATAAAAAAACTGCGCAGCCAAACAAGCCACAATGAAAAAATGGAACACTGCATAAGGCTCAAGCCAAGGATGCAAAAAAAACCGCAGCGCAAAGGCAGCAAAAACCATCATGGCTGTACCTTGCCAAGCCTGTTGGGCTGAGTACTGACTCCACTTTCTAGAATTTTGAATCTGCATACACCATGACCCATATCAAAACCGATGGCATCGCGCTTCACGCCGGCGATCAAGTCGTGCTCATGTTACATGGGCTTGGCGCGAGTTCATTAGAGTTGACGCGCTTGGCCAAGGACTTGCACGATCAAGGATTTTCAGTTCGCGCGCCTGATTTGCAGGGTTACTGTTTTGGCACACCCAATCAGCCTTGGTCTTCGTGGATGGCACAAACTCAAGAGCATTTGTGGGACATGCGCAAACGCTATGAAACCGTGTCGGTGGTCGGCGTCTCCATGGGCGCAACTTTGGGGTTGATGTTGGCTCAGCGTGAGCCCCTCACCGCCTTGGTGGTTCTGTCTGCGGCGCTTTCTTACGACGGTTGGGCGATTCCTTGGTATCAGTTTTTGATGGATTGGACGCAGTGGATTCCGTTCTCCGATATTTATCAATACAAAGAGCGCGATCCCTTTGGCATCAAAAATGATGAAACCCGCGCCATGGTCAAGCGCATGATGAAACTCGATCACATTTCAGAAAGCGGCGCTGAGACCCTCACCTTGGCCAGCTTGAAAGAAGGCCGTCGCTTCATCCAGGCCACGCTGCAAAACATGGCTGACATTGACTCGCCGACTTTGATCATGCACGCGGTCGATGACGAGTCCGTTCACATTCGCAGCGCAGAGCGCGTGTTTGAACAAATCAAGAGCTTGCACAAAGAGTTCATTTACTTGGGCGACAGCTACCACATGATCACCATCGACAACGAGCGTGAAACCGTGCATCAAGAAACCACGCGTTTTTTGAAAAAAATGGTCAATGAAGCGCTCGATCGCAAAGCATTTGATGTCCCAGGCGTTCTGTCCCCTGAACTTCGTCGTTATTTGAAAAAGCAAGCCACATGACCTCTTCTCCTAAAGCGGTTGGCTTGCTCGCGGCCATTGTGACGGTGGTGATTTGGACTTCGTTCATCGTGGTGGCGCGCGCTTCAGCGGCGCACAACCTCATGCCCTTAGACATTGCTTTTTTAAGAATTTTGGGCGCAAGTTGTGTGCTGCTGCCTTGGGGCTTGTGGTTGAAAAAATCTTCGCCACACCCTTTCCAAGGTTCGCTGGCAGGGCTGTCGCCTCTGCCCTTTCGCACCACCGTGCTCGCGGGATTATTTGGCAGCATGCTCTACGCAACGCTGGCCTACAGTGGTTTTTTCTTTGCCCCAGCTGCACACGCCTCGGTGTTGATGCCCGGCAGCTTGCCATTGTGGACATCGCTGTTGGCGCTTTTTTTATTGAAGGAAAAACCAACACGCTCGCGCTTTGTTGGACTGATGTGCATCGTGGTTGGCGATTTGCTGGTGGGCGGAGCCAGTTTGCTCAAAGCGTTTGAAGGCGGCGATGTCTGGCGGGGTGATGTGCTTTTCATGTCTGCCGCATTTTGTTGGTCTGTCTACACCGTCTTGATGCGCCGCTGGGCACTCGATGCTGTGCGCGCAACCATTGCCATCACCGCGTTTTCTTGCGTGACGTTCGTGCCGGTTTATGCCTTGTGCGCTTTTACGGGCTTGCTGCCCAGTCACTTGGGCACTGCTCCTGTGTCTGAAATGCTGTTTCAAGCCATGTATCAAGGCATAGGATCGGTGGTGATTTCAGGCATCACGTTCAATGTGATGATTCGACACTACGGTCCCGTGCGCTCCACGATGATGACTGCACTGGTGCCAGGCTTGTCGGCGATGGGTGCTGTTTGGTTGCTCAATGAACCGATGCAAGCCAATTTGCTCGCAGGTCTTTTGTTGGTGACCTGCGGCATTTTGTTTGGCGTGCGAAAGGGCTAAAACTCCAAGGTTTGACCTTCGGTCATGGGCACAATTTTGATGTTGCTGCCCTTCATGGCGTCGACAAATTCGGCCAAGGTGCCTTTGGTCATGGGGTTGGAGTTGTAGTGCATGGGCATGACCATTTTGGGCTTGACCCATTCACGCGCAGCAAAGGCGGCGTCTTCAGGACCCATGGTGAAGTTGCCGCCAATGGGCATCATGACCAAATCGGGTTTGTAGTGTTCGCTGATGAACTTCATGTCGGTGAACAAACCTGTGTCACCCATGTGCCAAATTTTGAAACCGTTTTCCAGCTCAATGATGTAACCCAAAGGCTCGCCCGCGGCATGGGACTCGTCTTTGCCCGTGCTGGGATTTTTGTACACCAACAGCGAGGAGTGATCTGCACGAACAGCGGTCACCTTGATGCCTGCCAAGGGTTTGATCGTGCCTGACTTGTTGAAGCGATAGCCCAAGTTCGCAGGAATCACGCCCAGCGTGATCAAAGGCGTGATCATGTCGGCCGGGCCGTACAACACCGTGCTGTAGAGCTTGGCCAAGGCCGGCGCATCGCCCAAATGGTCAACGTGGGCATGCGTCACCAGCAGCAAATCGATGTGCCCGAATGTCGTCAAATCGGTTTTGAATGGCGCAGGGGTTTTGGGTCCGTTTGAAAGCCAAGGATCGATGACGATGATTTTTCCACCCGGTGTTTTGATGCGAAATCCAGCTTGACCAAACCAAAGAATTTCGGTTTTCCCGCTGGTGGTGGCGTCTTGAGCGTGTGCTGCAAGCGCAAATCCCAGCGCTGATACAACAACCAGCCCTGCGCGAATCCAATTGACAAACTTCATGGGGTCTCCTTTTTGTGACTGAGCGCGTTGCTCACTAGCTTGGATGTGATGTCGACAATTTGAATCATGCGGTCGTAAGCCATGCGCGTGGGGCCAATCACGCCCAAAGTGCCCACCACGTGCCCATCTACTTCATAGGGCGCACTGACCACAGACAACTCCTCAATCGGCACGATTTGGCTTTCGCCGCCGATGTAGATGCGAACGCCCTCGGCTTGGTCAGACACGTCCAACAAGCGCATGAGCTGGGTTTTTTGTTCGAACAAATCGAAGGCACGACGCAAATTGCCCATGTTGCTGGAAAAGTCAGTGACCGACAAAAGATTGCGCTCGCCACTGATCACCACATCGTCTTCGGTTTGCTTGAGCGCTTCACTGCTCACGCTGACCGCGGCGTTCATCAACGTCGCAATTTCGCTGCGCAAGGAATCCACCTCGGTGCGCAATTTTTCACGCACCTGCTCAATCGCCATGCCTGAGAAATGTTGGTTCAAGTAGTTGGCGGCTTCGATCAGTTGCGATTGCGAATAATCGGTTTCGGTGAACAAAACGCGGTTTTGCACGTCGCCATTGGGCGAGACGATGATGACCAGCAAGCGTTTTTCCGACAAACGCAAAAACTCAATCAATCGAAACACCGAGCTGCGTTTGGGCGCAGTCACCACCCCCACGAAGCTGGACAAGTCGCTCAACAAGCTGGCAGCGCTGGCAATCACGCGCTGGGGCTGATCGGCCACCAATTCGGGGGCGTGCAGGTTTTGCCGTTGTGCGGTCAACATGGTGTCGACAAACAAGCGGTAGCCGCGCGCGGTCGGTATGCGTCCGGCAGAAGTGTGAGGACTGACAATCAGCCCCAACTCCTCCAAATCGGCCATGACGTTGCGGATGGTGGCGGGCGACAATTCGATGCCAGACGCCCGTGAAAGCGTGCGCGAACCCACAGGCTGGCCGTCGGCGATATAGCGCTCGACCAAGGTTTTGAGCAACAACTTAGCGCGATCATCAAGCGAAGTCATGGATTTTGCAGATTTTAGTGATGTAATTTGGGGATGAAATCGAAGTTTCGTCAGATCGCCTTACTGGGCAAATACCATTTGCCACAAGCCAGCGGCACTCGCCCATCGGCACGTCCGATTTTGGAGAGCATCGCACAATTTCTCCACACCCAAGGTTGCGAGGTGTTTTTGGAGAAGGATACCGCCGCCAATTCCGGCCTGACGGGCTACCCTGTGTTGGACGTCAAAGGCATCGGCCAACAATGCGATTTGGCGCTGGTGGTCGGCGGTGATGGCACCATGCTGGGCTTTGGACGGCAGTTGGCCGAGTACAAAGTACCGCTGATTGGCATCAACCAAGGGCGTTTGGGCTTCATCACTGACATTCCATTGACGCATTACGACACCACGCTGCTGCCCATGCTGCGGGGCGAATATGACGAAGACCGGCGCGTCATGATGCACGCCAAGGTGTGGCGCGATGGCCATTGCGTTTTCGACGCTTTGGCCTTGAACGACGTGGTGGTCAACCGTGGCAGCACCTCGGGCATGGTGGAGCTGCGCGTTGAAGTGGACGGCAACTTTGTGGCCATCCAACGCGCTGACGGCTTGATCATTGCCACGCCCACTGGCTCGACCGCTTACTCTTTGTCTGCGGGCGGGCCGCTCTTGCATCCTTCTTTGCCGGCTTGGGTGATGGCGCCCATTGCGCCGCACACGCTGTCCAACCGCCCCATCGTGTTGGCGGACACCGGCGAAGTCGCCATTGACTTGGTGGCCGGCCGCGACGCCAGCGCCAACTTTGACATGCAGTCTTTGGCTTCCTTGCTGGTGGGCGACCGCATCACGGTGCGTCGCTCCGAACACCATGCGCGGTTTTTGCATCCGCGCGGCTGGAGCTACTTTGACACTTTGCGTAAAAAACTCCATTGGAACGAGGGCGTGGCATGAGTTTGCAACACATCGTTTTGCGTGACTTCGTGATCGTTCGCGCACTCGATCTGGATTTATCGACGGGCTTTACGGCTTTGACGGGTGAAACAGGCGCGGGCAAATCCATTTTGATTGACGCATTGCAACTGGTGCTGGGCTCGCGCGCAGACGCTGGCGTGGTGCGCGAAGGCGCTGCACGCGCCGAGATTTGCGCCGAATTCGAGCTGACAGCTGCCGTGCAAGATTGGCTTCAAACCGAAGGTTTTCAGGCCGAACTCAGCGACAACTTGTTGCTCAAACGCACCATCGACCACCAAGGCAAAAGCCGCGCTTGGATCAATGCCAGTCCGGCCACCGCCACGCAATTGCGGGCTTTGGGTGACTTGCTGATCGACATCCACGGCCAACACGCTTGGCAAAGCCTGACCCGCGCTGACGCGGTGCGCGGTTTGCTGGACGCTTATGCCGGCGTGTCGCTGCAAGCGCTTGAACACACGTGGTCGCAATGGCGCATTGCCAGCGATGCCTTACACCAAGCCCGCAACGCCCAAGCCACCTTGCAAGAAGAACGCGAGCGGCTGATGTGGCAAATCTCTGAAGTCGACAAACTCGCTCCCGCAGCAGACGAATGGGAGGAGCTCAACACCCAACACAGCCGCTTGTCCAATGCCCAAGCGCTGATTGACGCTGCCCAAGCGGCTCTGTCGGCTTTGGAGGACGACGACAGCGGCGCTGTGCGTCAACTCAACGCAGCGCAACATCACTTGCAAGAGCAAGCGCATGTCGATCCAGAATTGGCAACTTGGGTGGATGTGCTGGCCTCCAGCATCGCCCAAGCCAGCGATGTGGCGCACTCGCTCAACGCTTACTTGAACCACACCGAGCTTGATCCAGAAGGGCTGCAATCGCTGGACGAGCGCATGGCGCTGTGGATGTCGTTGGCGCGCCGATTCAAACGCCCGCCCGAAGAATTGCCCGCGCTGCATCAAGAATGGCGCAACCGTTTGAGCCAGCTCAATGCCGCGGTCGATTTGCAAGCGCTTGAAGCCAGCGAGCAACTCGCGGCCAAAGCCTACCAAGTCGAAGCCAAAAAAGTTTCCAAAATGCGCACCCACGCTGCGCCCCAACTGGCTCAGGCAATCACCCAAGCCATGCAAGGCTTGGGCATGCAAGGGGGCCGCTTTGAAGTGCAGCTTCAAGCGCATGATCAACCCAGCGCCAGCGGCTTGGAAGCCGTGTCTTTCTTGGTGGCCGGACATCCGGGCAGCACACCGCGGCCAGTGAGCAAGGTGGCTTCGGGCGGCGAGTTGTCACGCATTGCCTTGGCCATTGCGGTGACCACCAGCGAGTTGGGAACCGCTCAAACCTTGATTTTTGACGAGGTCGACTCCGGCGTTGGCGGCGCCGTGGCCGAAACCGTCGGGCGCTTGATGAAGCAACTTGGACGCGATCGCCAAGTGTTGGCGGTCACGCATTTGCCCCAAGTTGCAGCATGTGCCGATCACCACTTGGTGGTGAGCAAGCAAAGCGACGCCAATGGCACAGCCAGTCAAGTACAAGCCATCGATGCGCAGCAACGCGTGGCCGAAATCGCACGCATGCTGGGTGGCGAAAAAATATCAGACACCACCTTGGCACACGCGCGTGAAATGTTGTCCAACCCCTCACCCAAGGCCATCCAGGCATGAAGCAAGAATTGGTGCTCATCACTGGCATGTCCGGCTCAGGCAAATCGGTCGCTTTGCGGGCTTTAGAAGACGCCGGTTACTTTTGCGTTGACAACTTGCCGCCGGAGTTGCTGCTTGAATTCGTGCAACTGGAGCAGCAGCACGATGCCCAACGCATCGCCATTGCGATGGATGTGCGCAGCGCCAATTCGCTGCATCTGGTGCCCGAGCAGCTCAGCCGTTTAGAGCAAATGAACGTCAACACGCGCTTGCTGTTTTTAGACGCCAGCACCGACATTTTGGTGCGCCGTTTTTCTGAAACGCGCAGACGCCATCCGTTGTCGAGCCAGCAACGACAAGACGCCATCCACGACGAACAGCGCGATTTGATGCAAGCCATCGAACTCGAGCGCGAGCTGCTGGCGACTTTGCGCGAAAAATCTCACATCATCGACACCAGCGTGCTGCGCAACACCAAGCTGCAGGCTTACCTGAAATCTTTGATTTCTGCCCCTGCCACGCAGCTGACCTTGATGTTTGAATCGTTTGCTTTCAAACGCGGCATTCCGGTGCATGCCGATTACGTGTTTGACGTGCGCATGTTGCCCAATCCGCATTACGAGCCTGATTTGCGCCCCCTCACCGGCTGTGATGCACCCGTGGCAACTTGGTTGGCACAACACGCTTTGGTCGACCAAATGGCGGAGCAGGTTTCTGATTTTTTACACAGCTGGCTGCCGCTGCTCAACCAAGATCACCGCAGCTATGTCACGGTGGCCATTGGCTGCACTGGCGGGCAACACCGTTCGGTGTATTTGGTGGAGCGTTTGGCAGAAAAATTCAGCGATCAGTGGGTCACACTCAAGCGCCACCGCGAGTTGGATCTCAACCCTTCGTGAGCAACTGACGCACGGGCGCAGGCAAGCCCAACTCGGGCCACACCGTCGCTCCCACCCAAGCGCCTAACTCACAAGCCGCGGCCTTTTTGAGCGTGAGCCTGACTGGGTGCAAATGCATGTCTTTGTGGGTTAAGACATGTTTGAAGGCTTGTTCCTCATGCAAATGCGCCTGCCACGCTTGGGGCACAGCGGCTTGCAATTGCGCCAGGCTCTCAAACATGGGTAAGGCAAACAAACCCGCCCACACACCCGACGCCGCGCGTTGCTGCAAGAGCACATCGCCTTGTTCAGTTTTGGCACACAACAGCCACCACGACTCGGCGCTTCGTTTGACTTTTTTGGTTTTCACCGGATACAGATGCGGCGTGTTGTGCGCTTTGGCAACACAAGCACTGGCCAGCGGGCACGCTGGGCAGCGCGGGTTCTTTGGCGTACACAAGGTGGCACCCAAATCCATCACGCCCTGGGTGTAGCGCGGCATGGTGCGTGGCCAATCTTCGGTGGGCAACATGGTTTGAGCGATTTGCCAGAGTTCACGTTCGTTTTTGCTCGACGACAAATCGGCGCCAAAGCCTAAAAACCGCGTCAACACACGTTTGACGTTGCCATCCAAAATGGCGACAGGCTCTGCAAAACACAGCGAAGCGACGGCTGCGGCGGTTGATCGACCAATGCCAGGCAAGGTGGCCAACTGCTGCGCGCTGTGCGGAAAAGCGCCGCCATGCAAAGCCACAATGTCTTGGGCGGCTTGGTGCAGATTGCGGGCGCGGCTGTAATAGCCCAAACCACTCCACAAACCCAGCACCTCGTCTTGGGTCGCCGCCGCCAAGTCTGCCACCGTGGGAAAGCGCTGCATGAATCGCGCAAAGTAATCGCGCACCGTGCTGACTTGGGTTTGTTGCAGCATGATTTCTGAGAGCCACACCCGATAAGGATCTTGCGTGTTTTGCCAAGGCAAGTCGTGCCGGCCGTGTTGGATTTGCCAACTCACCACTGCGCGCGCAAAGTTGAATGAGGTCAAGGTTTTTGGCATTGCGGGCAGTAAAAAGTTGAGCGCTGGCCTTGTCGCAATTGGCGAATGGATGTGCCGCACACGCGACAGGGTTGGCCCGCGCGGTCATACACATTGGCTTCGAGTTGGAAATAACCTTGTGCGCCGTTGGCGCTGCTGAAATCGCGCAAGGTGCTGCCGCCTTTTTCAACGGCTTTGGTAAGCACTTGCACCACGGCGTCATGCAGTTTGTGAGCCCTCGCCCGGCTGATGCGCTCAGCACGCACGGTAGGTCGAATCCCAGCCAAAAACAAAGACTCCGAGGCGTAAATATTGCCAACGCCCACCACCACATCGCCGGCCAAAAGCACTTGCTTGATGGCCGCGCGACGCAGCTTGAGTTGGCGATGAAACGCATCCGCCTCAAACCCCTCACCCAAAGGCTCCACCCCCAAATGCGCCAACAATTTGCGGGCAGGCGCGCTGTCTTGGCTAGGAGCAAACACCACAGCGCCAAAGCGGCGGGGGTCGTTGAGCCTGAGCAGGCCTCGATCGGTGTCCAAATCGAAATGATCGTGGGCGGAGGGCGCATCGCGGTGCTGGCTAAAACGCAAACTGCCCGACATGCCCAAATGCACGAGCAACAAGCCGCGTTCTAAATCGATGAGCAAGTATTTGCCGCGCCGACGCACCGCCAACACGTGTTGGCCCACCAGCGACGCTGGATCGCAGCCCAGAGGCCAGCGCAAAGGCTTGCCCATGCGAACCGCTTGAATGCGCGCTTTTGCAATGCGATCGGCAAAACTTTGACGGGTGACTTCAACTTCGGGGAGTTCGGGCATGGTTTACATGGGAAAAACAGTCAGCGATTATCATCTTCGTATGAAACCCTTTTCAAACCCAGTTTTCTTGAATAACTCAAAACCTAAGCTACGCGCTTGCGCCTTGGCGGGACTTGTTTTTTTCATGTCTTGGGGACAGGCCGCCACCAGCGAAAAGGTGACTAATTCTGGACTCAACGCGGAGTTGCTTTACGAGATTTTGGTGGGCGAACTCGATCTGCGCCAAGGCGACTGGAATTCTGGATTTGCGCTTTTGCTCGATGCCGCACGCAAAAGCGATGATTACGAGTTGTATTCCCGCAGTGTTGAAATCGCACTGCAAGCCCGGTCGGGCGACGGCGCCTTGATTGCAGCGCGTGCGTGGTTACAAAGCTATCCGCAAGATCGCAAAGCCAACATGCAAGTGCTGCAAATCTTGCTGGCTTTGAACCAAACCAACGAAAGCCTGGAGCCGCTTAAAAAAGAGCTTTCCCTCGCACCCGCCCAAGAACGTGCGGACGCAATCGCCATCATTCCGCGCTACTACGTGCGCGCCAAAGACAAAGCTGCCGTCTTAAAAGTGGTGGCTCAAGCGCTTGATCCCTACCTCAACACAAGCGACACCGGCGCAGTGGCCTGGACGACTTTGGGCCGCATGCGACTGCTCAACGACGACACGGCAGGCGCCCTAGAAGCCGCGCAAAAAGGCGCGCAGCTTGACCCCAAATCCATTCAGCCCGGGCTATTGGCGCTGGAGTTGATGACGCGCAAAGTCGATGGCGCACAAACCTTGGTGCTTCAATCGTTGAAAAACCAAAAAAGCGCCGAGTACGCATTGAGCTACGTTCGCATCCTGATCGAACTCAACCGCTACGACGATGCACTCAAGCAGCTCACAGACATCACCCAACAGTACCCCGACCAAGCCGAAGCATGGCTGGTTTTAGGCTCTTTGCAGTATGAGCAAAACTTGGACAAAGCGGCAGAACATGCGTTGTCGCAGTACGTCAAGCTTGTCGCCAAAAAAACGGGCGAAAACATCACCAAAGGATTGCAGCAAGCTCAATCGCGTCGAGCCAGCATCATGGCGCGTCAAGGCAACATGCAAGGCGCGATCAAGTTGCTGGAAACCTTGCCAGCCACCACCGAAGAAGAAAAACGCAACATCTTGGCGGCCAAAGTTCAGCTCATGCGCGAACAAGGTCAGTGGCAAGCCGCCTTTGACACGCTCAACCAAGCCAACAACAAAGACACCGATCTGATTTACGAGCAGGCCATGCTGGCCGAGCGACTC
Organism: uncultured Burkholderiales bacterium; assembly: GCA_903925445.1. Lineage (GTDB taxonomy): Bacteria > Pseudomonadota > Gammaproteobacteria > Burkholderiales > Burkholderiaceae_C > Limnohabitans. Next base: position 14,123 of record CAIYFE010000254.1, read on the forward strand.
AACAAAATCGATGTCATGGAAACACTGCTGCGCCAAATCATGGCGCAGCAACCCAACTACTACAACGCATACAACGCTTTGGGATTTTCATGGCTGACCGAGGCCTGAACCTGCCTCAAGCCAAAGAGTTGATCGTCAAGGCGCTGCAACTTGCGCCCAACGATCCCTTCATCACCGACAGCTTGGGTTGGGTCGAATTTCGCTTGGGCAACACCGACAAAGCCTTGGAGATTTTGCAAAAAGCCTACACAGATCGAGCCGATCCAGAAATTGGCGCACATTTGGGCGAAGTCCTGTGGACACTCAATCGCCAAGACGAAGCACGCAAAATTTGGCGTGAGGCCTTGGGGCAAGCGCCCGCCAACGAAACGCTGATTCAAACCCTCAAGCGACTCAAACCCGAGCTTTGACCATGCGTGACGTTTGGCGTTTTTTCTGGGTGTGTGCCTCAGTTTGCTTGCTCAGCGCCTGCGCCACACCCAATCCGCAGCGATCCGATCACAACGCGCCGTGGCTGGGTCGTTTGAGTCTTGTGGTCAACAGCACCCCCGCGCAACAACTCAGCGCCAGCTTTGCGCTGGCCGGTTCAGCCCAACAAGGCCAGCTCGACTTTTACTCACCATTGGGTTCAACCACCGCGTCTTTACGCTGGTCAGAACATCAAGCCGATTGGCTGCACGATGGCAAAACCGAATCGTTTGCCAACCTGTCCCAATTGACCGAAAAAGCCACCGGCACGGCCCTGCCAGTGAGCGCTTTGTTCGATTGGCTGCAAGGCCGCAACACCCCCGCTGAGGGATGGCGAGTCGATTTGTCACAAATCCAGCAAGGCAAAATCAACGCCCAGCGCA
>CAIYFE010000255.1 GCA_903925445.1 uncultured Burkholderiales bacterium
TATTTGTTAGGCAAGCCACTGTTGGCGTCGTACAGCGCTTTCAGATCAGGTCACGCCATGAACAACAAGCTCTTGCGTGAACTGCTCAACCACCCCCAAGCGTATGAGGTGGTGACTTTTGAGGACGAGCGTTTGGCTCCGCCCGGATTGGCGCAATTGGCGCCAGCTTGGTAACGATCGCGGGGATCAAACCTGCTTCATATTGCCTTTGAAGCTGCCACCGCGTTCAATTTCAATTTCACCATAGTCGATCTCGCCCGTCACGCGGCCTGACGAGTGGATCGTCAGCAAGCTGTGGCATTTCACGATTTCGTTGAGTTGGCCATGGACTTCAATTTTTTCGGCAGTCGTGGTGCCGGTGATGACGCCAGTGTTGCCAATTTGAACCTCGCTCGCAGTCAACTCACCCGAGAAGTTCCCGCTGATGATGGCTTTGTTGGGCACGCTGATGCTGCCTGTAAAGCTCACGCCTGTACCGATAAAAAGGTTGTTAACGCCGCCGCTGGTGGTGAGTTCGCTCATGATGGTTGTTTCTTTGGGTTGCAGGATTTACGAAGATATAACCCTGTATAACTGGTCGAATTATAGATTTTGGCAAATAAGTAATTAATTTAATATTCGCCAATTGGCGTATTTGTGGTTTATCGACTACGTCCAGCCCGGTACATGCCACTGGTTTTTCGCTGTAAGTCAGTGGCTGCTGCCAATTTCGCCATGGCGTGGCCTGCATGCGCATGGGTAATGGCCAGTCCAAGCGCATCGGCTGCGTCAGGTCCTGGCAGCGCGGGCAGGTTGAGCAAACGCTTGACCATTTCTTGAACTTGTGGCTTTTTTGCCAAACCGTGGCCTGCAACCGCTTGCTTCATTTGCAACGCGGTGTATTCCGCCACGGCCAAATCACAGCTGACCAAAGCGGTCAGACATGCGCCTCGGGCTTGCCCCAACAACAAGGTGGCTTGTGGGTTGACGTTGACAAACACAATTTCGACAGCTGCAGACTCGGGTTGGTAGCGCTGGACAACTTCTCGAATGCCGTCATAGAGCACTTTGAGCCGTTGCGGCAAATTGCCTTGTACTTGTTTGTCGGTGCGGATGGTGCCGCTGGCCACATAGCGAAGTGTTGCGCCTTCTTTGTCCACCACGCCAAAGCCAGTGGTTCGCAAGCCGGGGTCAATGCCAAGAATTCGCATCGGGTTCAGGGCAGTTGCGCGTTACCCATGCGCGCGACGATGGTGTCGGTGCGGCTGAGCAAATAGTCAGAACGCGGGAGTTTTTCGAAATATTTCGGACGCGGCAGCATGACCGCCAAACGTGCGGCTTCCCAGCTGCTCAGTTGTGCGGCGGGTTTGCCAAAGTAGTGCAGGGCCGCGGCTTGAGCACCAAACACGCCTTCGCCCCATTCGACGTTGTTGAGGTAAATCTCAAGAATGCGTTTTTTGTCCAACAAGGCTTCGAGCATGAGCGTTAAAACAAACTCTTGCCCTTTGCGCAACATCGTGCGTTCGCCAGACAGAAACAAGTTTTTAGCCAGTTGTTGCGTGATGGTGGAGCCGCCGACCACTTTGGGTGGCGCTTTGCGTTGCGATTTGTTGGCTTGCTGCTCGGCTTTTGTATTTTTCTCCCAAGCTTTTTCAATCGCATCCCATTGCACGCCGTCATGTTGGGCAAAGATGTCATCTTCAGAGGCAATCACCGCGCGTTTGAGTGCGTCAGAGATCTTGTCGTACGCCACCCAATCTTGTCGCCAACGCAAACTGTCTTTGGTGTGAACCAGGCGCCAAGCCTCAGAGCGTTGAAAGCTGGAGGACTCGGGAGCCAGCCATGCCATGCAAGCAATGTGGGCAAGAAAGAAAAGCTGCAGACTCAACCACGCTATGCCCATCAACACCAACCAACGCGTGAGGGGTTTCATGGCGACTCCTCGGTCGCAGCTCCGGTGTGCAGGGCGTTGTCGCGGCTGAACACAAAGCGCGAGACCACCACCAGTTGGTCTGCTTGGCGACGCATTTCAGGGCTGAAGGCGCCGTAAGGACCTGCGCCAGCTGCAATGGCTTGCGCGCGTCGATCCAAGTCAGCTTGACCCGAGGAGCGAACCACCTCGGCGCTGATGACTTGACCATCGCTGGCCACGGTGATGATCATGGTCAACTCGCCGTACAACTTGCGCCCGCTCGATTCGGGAAAGTATTGCGTACCGCGCGATTCGACTTTGCGCCGCAAAGCGTCGTAGTACATGGCGTAGACCACTTCACGGGTGGCTGGGCTGATGTAGTGTCTGCGCGGGCGTGTGTTTTCTTGGTTGATGCGCTCTTCGATGGAGCCGAGCAACTTCAGAAGTTGACGGCGTTTTTGCTCGACTTCTTCGCTGGATTCGTTGGGCTTTTTGGGTTGAGGCGGCGGCAGCTGCGCCAGCAACTGTTTGACTTGCGCCAGCAAGACCGACTGCTGCTTTTGCATGACTTCGATTTTGCGCTGCAGGGTCTCGGTGCTCTCGCCCGCATCGGTGGTGGCCGAGCTGGGCAAGGGCGAGGCAGTGAAGCCCGCTTTGAGCTCACCGCCGCCCGACAGTTGCGTTTGCGCCAGCGCTTGTGCCTTGTCGGGCGTGTCGTCTTTGGCGCGGGTGTTGACCAAAATCACATCCAAGGGCGAGTCTTTGAAGATGCGATCAAACTTGTCAGGCGCTGCAATCTTGAGCATCAACAAGCTGGCATGAAGCGCCAGCGAGATGCCAAGTGCCCATTGCAGTTTTGAGATGCGCCTGAGCCAACTCACGCCGAGGTCTCCTCGCCTTGTGCTTCGTTCACATCCACCGCAATGGACAAAGGCCCGGCAGGGGTGTCGTCCTCGTCGTCGGTGGCATCGGCTGCTGTGTCTTGGCTGTCTTGCAAGATTTGAAGCAAGGTGGCGCTGACGTCCAAGCTGATGTCGTCGATGGCGCTCAAGCGCAACAAGACACGCGCGCCTTTGGGCAAATCGCCGCCATTGAGGATGGGCAAAACCAAAGGCAGCGCATCAGCGCGTGCCAAAGCGGGTTGCCCCGGAAAAACTTTGAAGACGCTGGCTTGCAACTCTTGGATGTTGTGCTGCTTGAGGTATTGCAAGGTCCAAAACCGCTCCATGCTGGCTTGGTAACCGTTGTAAGCCGTGTAGGCGCCGTCAAATGCAGAAATGATGGAAAACAGTTCTGCATCTTTGGGCTTGAAAGGCGCCACCAATGCTGCGGCGTTGCCGTGCTTGGCACAAGCAATGATTTGCCATTGGTTGACCAAGTCGGTGTAGCGACGCAGCGGCGAAGTGCTCCACGCATAGCTGGGCACACCAATGCCGGCATGCGGCAAAGCTTTGGTGCCCATGCGAACTTTCACGCCGGGCAGCAAGCTGGCTTGGCTGCGGTAGATGCCAGGAACACCAAGCGCGTTGAGCCAGTTGCCCCATGTGCTGTTGGCCAAAATCATGGCTTCGGCCACCATCAAATCCAGCGGTGCGCCGCGTTGGCGGGTGGTGATTTCAACGCTTTCTTGACCGCTGGGTTCTGCGCCATCGTTGCCTTGCAGGCGAAAGTTGTAGTCGGGTCGGTTGAAGTTTTCAGGTTTGCCTCGCACCACTTCGCGCTGGGCTTTGAGGTGTTGGGCCAACCGAAACAAAAAAGCCAATTCGGCGCGAGGCATGGCGGGCAAAGCCGTGCCGACGGGGTGTTCGAAGTTGGCGTCTTCCAACCACGCGGTGGTGACGATGGCATCCAATTGGTCGTGGCGCAAGTTGGCGGCAATGGGCACACGCTCCAAGCGTGTTTCGCTGCTTTGTTGGGTCAAGCTGGCTTCGTCAAACGACACATACAGCGACACGGCAGGGCAGTCGCGGCCTTCTTGCAAGGTGTAGGTTTGCACCACTTCATCGGGCAGCATGGTGATTTTGTAACCCGGCATGTAAACCGTTGACAGGCGTTGACGCCCCAGCGCATCGATGGCGCTGCCCGGTGTCAGCGCCAAGCCGGGCGCGGCAATGTGAATGCCCAAGGTGACGGTGCCGCTGCCCAGGCCTTGCACGGACAAGGCGTCGTCGATTTCGGTGGTTTGCGAGTCATCGATGGAATAGGCCTTGACGTTGGCCAGTGGCAAATCGTCTGTGATGGCGGGTGCTTGCATGGGCGCAAAGCCTGTGCCTTTGGGGAAGTTGTCCAACAAAAACCGTTGCCAATGAAACTGATAAGCCGAGCTGATCGCCCCGGCTTTTTGCAACAAGGCCAGCGGCGCGGTTTGTGTGTTGCGAGCTGCTTCGACCACGGCTTTGTATTCGGGCGCGTTCTTGTCTGGTTTGAACAAGATTTTGTACAGCTGCGCCTGAATGGGCTCGGGGCATTGGCCTTGCGCCAGGGCTTGCGCCCAAGATTCAATTTGCGCTTGGACTTGTTTTTTCTTTTCAATCGCTGCCAAGGCTTGCGCAATGATGTCGGCCGAGGCTTTTTTGAATCGCCCCTTGCCTGCGCGCCTGAAGTAGTGAGGCGCTTCGTACAAACGCAGCAAGGCCGCGGTTTGTTCGGTCAAACTGGCTTGCGCGCTGAAGTACTCGCGCGCCAGATCGGCGAATCCAAATTCGTCTTCGGGGGCGAACTCCCAAGCGAGGTCGAGCTCGATGGTCGCGCTCAAAGCGGTGGCCTCGCGCATCAACTCAGCGGGCTGGGGTTTGTCAAACTTGAGCAGCAAGTGGGCGGCCTTGACTTTGACGCGCTTGCCAGAGTCCAGTTCAATTTGCGCCGAGCTCTCGGCCTCGGACATCAGGCGTCCGGTCTGGAACTTGCCAGCTTCTTCAAACAGTGCATACATGGGCGCAATTGTCCCACTTACCGAAGACCCAAAAATGCCAGCACTTGGGGCAGGTGGCGCTCAAAATCGCTCAAAGCATGATCGCCGCCTTCTAGCAGCTGCAGTTGGGTGTCGCGGTAGCGATGCGCCATTTCGCGCCAGTCCAGCACTTCGTCGCCTTGGGCGACCAAGGCCAAGTAGTTGTGAGGCTGGCGCAGCCGGCCTGCATCCAGCGCATGCAATTCATCCACGTACTCAGGTGAAAAGAAAAAGCGGGTGTTGGGATCGTGCCACGCGACTTGCTCGCCAATGTGTCGCGCCAAGTCGCGTGCGGGAAAGACCGCCGGGTTGATCACCACGGCTCGCCAACCCCGCTGCTCTGCCAACCAAGTGGCGTAAAAGCCGCCCAAGGAAGAGCCGATCACCGCCGACGATTGGGCTGGCCAGTCTTGTGTCAAGGTGTGAATCAAAGTCGCAGCCGCTTGCGGGGAGGGCGGCAACTGCGGGCAGCACCATTGCACGTGCGCAAATCGCTCCTGCATGAGCGACGCCATGTGTTGCGCCTTGGTGGATTTCGGCGACGAACGAAAACCATGCAAATACAACAAATGGGTGATGGGTTGCGGCGCGTTGGGTGCGGTCATTGGCAAATGCTAGCAGCCTGCCCAGAGCGGAGATAATCGCTGGTTATGGCCACGGTTATCCACGCTCCTCATTTCATCCATCGTTTGCGTCCTTTGCTCAAAGGGTTTGATGGTCCTTTGGCGCTGGGAGTTGCCATGTTGGCGTTTGCTGGCTTGTTGATCATGTACTCGTCGGGCTTTGCAAATGGCGAGCGGTTTTTTGATCATGGGCGCAACATGTTGATTGCCGCTGGCATCATGTTTTTTGTGGCGCAAATTCCGCCGCAACGTTTGATGGCGTTTGCGGTGCCGCTTTACACCGTCGGCTTGGCTTTGTTGGTCGCTGTGGCTTTGTTTGGATTGACCAAAAAAGGCGCCCAGCGTTGGTTGAATGTGGGCGTCATCATTCAGCCCAGCGAGATCATGAAAATTGCCATGCCCTTGATGCTGGCTTGGTGGTTTCAAAAACGAGAAGGCCAGCTCAGAACCTTGGATTTTTTTGTGGCGGGCATGTTGCTCATCGTGCCCTTGGCCTTGATCGCCAAGCAGCCCGATTTGGGCACAGCCATCTTGGTGCTCTCAGCGGGCATGGCTGTGATTTTCTTTGCAGGCTTGAGCTGGTATTTGATTGTTCCGCCCATCGTGTTGGGATTGATTGGCGTGGCCTTGGTGGTGATTTTTGAGCCCACGCTTTGTGCCGATGGCTTTCGCTGGCCGCTCTTGCACGACTACCAGCAGCAACGCATTTGCACCTTGCTCGACCCCACGCGAGACCCTTTGGGCAAAGGCTTTCACATCATCCAAGGCATGATTGCCATTGGTTCGGGCGGCTTTTGGGGCAAGGGCTTCATGCAAGGCACGCAAACGCATTTGGACTTCATCCCTGAGCGCACCACCGATTTTGTCTTTGCTGCCTATGCCGAGGAATTTGGCTTGGTAGGCAATTTGTTGCTGATTGCCGGCTTCATCTTCTTGATCTTGCGTGGCTTGGCGATTGCTGTGGAAGGCCCGACCCTGTTTGCCCGCTTGTTGGCAGGCAGCGTGGCCTTGAGCTTTTTTGTCTACTCGTTTGTCAACATGGGCATGGTCAGTGGCATCTTGCCGGTGGTGGGCGTGCCCTTGCCGTTCATCAGCTACGGCGGCACGGCGATGGTCACCTTGGGTTTGGGCTTGGGGATATTGATGTCCATTGCCAAGGCCAAACAGTTGGTGCAGTCATAATCTGCCAATGATTTCACGCGAACCCACCCTCGAGCGCTTGGCCGTAGCGCAAAGCCTGCTGCTCCAACCTTACGGTTTGGACGAAAGCCACCTCAGCCGCGTCATGGCGCACATTCGCGCGCACAAGGTGGACGATGCCGATTTGTATTTCCAATACACCCGCGCCGAGGGCTGGAGCCTTGAAGAAGGCATTGTCAAAACGGGTTCATTCAGCATTGACCAAGGCGTTGGCGTGCGAGCCGTCAGCGGCGAAAAAACGGCCTTCGCTTACTCGGACGATATTTCAGAAGCCTCGTTGCTTGATGCGGCGCAAACGGTTCGCAGCATTGGATCGGCGCATCAAAGCGCACGCGTCAAAGTGCCCACGCGCAAAGTGGCCGTTAGCCGCTCTTTGTACCCAGACTTAGACCCCATTGCCTCGCTGGACAGCGCTGAAAAAGTGGCCTTGCTGGGTCGCGTTGAGCACATGGCCCGCGCCAAAGATCCCCGCGTCTCGCAAGTCATGGCGGGCTTGGCCAGCGAATACGACGTGGTCTTGGTCATGCGTGCCGATGGCACCTTGGCCGCTGATGTGCGCCCCTTGGTGCGCCTGAGCGTGACCGTGATTGCCGAACACAACAACCGCCGTGAGGTCGGCTCCGCAGGTGGCGGTGGCCGGTTTGGGTTGGCGCACTTTGACGACGCCTTGATTCAAAAATACGTGGATGAAGCCGTTCACTCCGCGCTCACCAACTTAGAAGCCCGACCAGCGCCAGCAGGCGAAATGAGCGTGGTGTTAGGCCCAGGTTGGCCAGGCATTTTGTTGCACGAAGCCATTGGTCATGGCTTGGAAGGTGACTTCAACCGCAAAGGCTCCAGCGCCTTCAGTGGCCGCATCGGCCAACGTGTGGCGGCCAAAGGTGTGACGGTGCTGGATGACGGCACCTTGCCCGATCGACGTGGGTCGCTCAATGTGGACGATGAAGGCAACGCCAGCCAACGCAACGTGTTGATCGAAGACGGCATTTTGAAGGGTTACATCCAAGACAGCCTCAACGCTCGCTTGATGGGCGTCAAGCCCACGGGCAATGGACGGCGTGAAAGCTACGCCCACATTCCCATGCCGCGCATGACCAACACCTACATGCTGGGGGGCGATAAATCGCCTCAAGAAATTGTGGCCAGCCTGAAAAAAGGTCTTTACGCGGTCAACTTTGGCGGCGGTCAAGTGGACATTACTTCTGGCAAATTTGTGTTTTCAACCAGCCAAGCGTATTGGGTAGAAAACGGCAAGATTCAATACCCTGTCAAGGGTGCCACCTTGGTGGGCAATGGCCCCGATGCCTTGACCCGCGTGAGCTTGATTGGCAATGACATGGCGCTTGACAGCGGCGTGGGCACCTGTGGCAAAGAAGGCCAAAGCGTGCCTGTTGGTGTGGGTCAGCCCACCCTGCGCATTGACGGTTTGACCGTAGGCGGCACCGCGTAAACCCTTGGCATTTGTCAGCAAACTGCCAGATTGGCTGTGATACATTTCGCTTTATGACTTCAGCTTGCTTTTATTTTGCTTGGTTTTTTATCTCACGCCCTACCGGCGGTCGAGAGATCTGAGCGTACTTCAAACGAACTGAACTCCTGAACCAACCGCCGGACTCCCCGGCGGTTTTTTTTGCTGGAACCATCATGAAACACACATCAGACGCTTCGTATCGGGATCACGTTGAAACCACCAGTCAAACAGACGATCAACGCATCAAGGACATTACCGTGTTACCTCCGCCCGAACATTTGATTCGCTTCTTCCCCATTCAGGACACCCCTGTGGAGAGGCTCATCACGCGCACCCGCAAAACCATCCACGACATCATGCACGGCAAAGATGACCGTTTGCTGGTGGTGATTGGTCCATGCTCCATCCATGATCCAGCCGCAGCCATTGAGTACGCACGCCGCTTGGTGGTTTTGCGTGAGAAGTACGCCGATTCTTTAGAAATCGTCATGCGTGTTTACTTTGAAAAACCCCGCACCACCGTGGGTTGGAAAGGGCTCATCAACGACCCCTACTTGGACGAAAGCTGCCGCATCGACGAGGGCCTGCGCATCGCCCGTCAGTTGCTGATTGAAATCAACCGTCTTGGATTGCCTGCAGGCAGCGAGTTCTTGGATGTGATCAGCCCCCAATACATTGGTGATTTGATTGCTTGGGGCGCGATTGGCGCACGCACGACAGAGAGCCAAGTGCATCGCGAATTGGCTTCGGGCATTTCGGCGCCCATTGGTTTCAAAAATGGCACAGACGGCAACATCAAAATTGCGACCGATGCGATCCAGGCCTCTGCGGGCGGACACCACTTCTTGTCCATCCACAAAAATGGCCAAGTTGCCATTGTGCAGACCAAAGGCAACAAAGATTGCCACGTGATTTTGCGCGGCGGCAAAGCCCCCAATTACGACGCCCAAAGCGTTCAAGCCGCGTGCGATGAATTGGTCAAAGCCAAGTTGCATCCTTCATTGATGGTCGATTGCAGCCACGCCAACAGCAGCAAGCAACACAAAAAACAACTCGAGGTGGTGCAAGACCTTGCCCAACAAATGCAATCGGGCTCGCACCAAGTCTTTGGCGTGATGGTGGAGAGCCATTTGCACGAAGGCGCTCAAAAATTCACACCCGGTAAAGACGAGGTGAGCCAGCTGGAGTACGGCAAGAGCATCACCGACGCCTGCATTGGCTGGGACGATTCGGTCGATTGCTTACAAACCTTGTCGCAAGCCGTGCTGGCGCGTCGCGCCAAGCGTTGATCAGCGTTGCAGCGCGGTGAGCAGTTTGGCGTGAATGCCGCCAAATCCGCCATTGCTCATGCAAAGCACGTGGTCGCCCGCGCGTGCGGCGGCCACGACTTGCGACACGATGTCTTCAATCGTTGCGCCCACATGGGCGCGCTCGCCCATCTCGGCCAATGCTTGTTGGGCGTCCCAATCCAGTCCGCCTGAATGGCAAAACGACAGATCGGCTGCTTCCAAGCTCCAAGGCAGCTGGCTTTTCATGGCGCCCAGTTTCATGGTGTTGCTGCGCGGTTCAAACACCGCCAAGATGCGGGCGTTGGCACCTACTTTGCGTCGCAGCCCGTCAATCGTGGTGCGAATGGCGGTGGGGTGATGCGCGAAATCATCGTAGACCGTGATGGCGCCGCCTTCACGCGTGACGGTGCCACGCACTTCCATGCGGCGTCGCACGTTTTGAAATTCACCCAAAGCAGCTGCGGCTTGATCGGGTGAGACACCCACATGCTGAGCAGCGGCAATGGCTGCCAAGGCATTCATTTGGTTGTGCACGCCGGTGATGTCCCAGCGCACGTGTCCCACTTTTTGGCCTTGGTACAAGACCGCAAAATCATGGGGCTCGCCTTGCGCTTGCCAATCGCTGTGAGGCGTTTGACCAAAGCGCGTGACCTCGCTCCAGTGCCCCATGTCCAACACCCGCGCCAAGCTGGCCTCGTCGGCATTGACGACCAAGCGACCGCTGGCAGGCACCGTGCGAACCAAGTGATGAAATTGACGCTCGATGGCCGCCAGGTTGTCAAAAATGTCGGCGTGATCGAATTCGAGGTTGTTTAACACGGCAGTGCGCGGACGGTAATGCACGAACTTGCTGCGTTTGTCGAAAAAAGCGGTGTCGTACTCGTCGGCCTCGATCACAAAGGGTGACTGCTTGCCCAAGCGCGCCGACACGCCAAAGTTCATGGGCACACCGCCCACCAAAAAACCGGGGTCTTTGGCGCAAGCTTGCAGCACCCAAGCCAGCATGGACGTGGTGGTGGTTTTGCCATGTGTTCCAGCCACGGCCAAAACGTGACGGCCTTGCAGCACGTTTTCTGCCAACCATTGCGGGCCGCTGGTGTAGCTTGCGCCGCTTTCCAAAATGGCTTCCATCAAGGGGAATTTGGGACTGCCGTCGGCCAAGCGCGCGCGAGAGACGACATTGCCAATCACGTACACGTCGGGCTTAAGCGCCATTTGATCGGCTGAAAAGCCCTCGATCAATTCGATGCCCAAGGCGCGAAGTTGATCGCTCATGGGCGGATAAACGCCCGCATCGCAGCCGGTGACTTTGTGTCCAGCTTCACGCGCCAGCGCGGCAAGGCCTCCCATGAAGGTGCCGCAGATTCCCAAAATATGTATGTGCATCCAAGGATTTTAGGTGCGCGACAATGCAAGGCTCATGAACCATGTCATCGAAGAAATTGCCAACACCGCCGCCCGCCTGGTGGTCGAAGAAGGATTGGAGTTTGGCCCCGCCAAACGCCGAGCCATCAAACAACTGGGATTGCCCAAAAACACGGCCATGCCAGACAACGATGCCCTGGAAGACGCCGTGCGGGAGTACATTGACATTTTTTGTGCCGAAACCCAAGCGCTTGAGCTGCAAGCTTTGCGAGAGCTGGCGCAGGTGTGGATGACGCGCTTGGCTGAATTTCGCCCGCATTTGGGTGGTGCAGTCTGGCGAGGCACGGCCACCGCAAATAGCGACATTTACCTGCAATTGTTTTGTGATGACCCCAAATCGGCAGAAATTAAGCTCATCGATCACAATGTGCGCTACGAAGTCAGCTCCGTTTTGGGCTTTGCCGGTGAGGAAGTTGACGCGCTCAGTGTGGTTTGCCCTTGCCCGAAATTGAGTCAACACATCGTCGTGCACTTGATGATTTACGACTACGACGACTTGCGAGGCGCGCTCAAAGCAGATGCCAAGGGTCGGACGCCTCGCGGCGATTTGGCGGCGCTTCAGCGTATTTTGGAGATAAATAATGACAAATAACGTCAAAAGACGTACTTGGTTGGTGGGAGCGATGGCTGCTTTTGCTGCCTTGGCGGGCGTGGGTGTGGCATTGCGCCGTTTCTCAACGCAAGACATTTCCCCTGAGGCTTTTCAGCAGCTGTGGGGCTCGGAATTCCAGACACCTCAAGGCAATGCCTTGCAGTTCCAAAGTCTGCAAGGCAAGCCTTTGGTGTTGAATTTTTGGGCCACTTGGTGCCCGCCCTGTGTTGAGGAAATGCCGTTATTGGAGCGCTTTTATCAAGAAAATGCTGCCAAAGGTTGGCAAGTTGTTGGTGTTGCCATTGATCAACCCAGCCAAGTTCGACGTTTTTTGACGCAAAATAGCATCAGTTACCCGATTGCTTTGGGGGGCTTGGACGGCACCGATTTGCTCAAATCCTTGGGCAACGCGCAAGGTGCTTTGCCCTTTACACTGGTTTTGGATGCGCAAGGCGCTATCAAAATGCAGAAGTTAGGCAAATTAAGTGAAAAAGAGATCAATAGCTGGCTGTAAACTACAGTTTGCTTGTTTTAACCCTTTGGATAGGAAGTTGTTATGGATTTAAGAAAACTCAAGACGTTGATCGACTTGGTGTCAGATTCCAACGTCTCGGAACTTGAAATTACCGAGGCCGAAGGCAAAGTTCGCATCGTCAAGAGTGGTCCAGCGCCCGTGGCCGTGGTCACGCCCGCCGTGGTGTCGGCGCCAGTCGCCCCCGTTGCAGCTGCACCAGTGGCTGCTGCGGCCGCCCCCGAAGCTGAAACAGCAGCCGAATCCAGCGGTCATGTCGTGAAGTCGCCCATGGTCGGTACTTTCTACCGCGCCTCCAGCCCCGGCGCCAAATCATTTGTCGAAGTGGGCAGCCAAGTCAAAGAGGGCGAGACCTTGTGCATCATTGAAGCCATGAAGATTTTGAACGAGATCGAATCCGACAAATCCGGCACGGTCAAGAAAATCTTGATGGAAAACGGTCAAGCGGTGGAGTACGGCGCACCTTTGTTCATCATCGAATAAAGGCGGCTCTACACATGTTTAAAAAAATCCTGATTGCCAACCGGGGCGAAATTGCCCTGCGCGTGCAACGTGCCTGCCGCGAGCTGGGCGTCCAAGCGGTGATGGTCTATTCAGAGGCCGACCGCGACGCCAAATATGTCAAATTGGCCGACGAAGCCGTTTGCATTGGACCCGCGCCTTCAGCACAAAGCTACCTCAACATGCCCGCCATCATTGCTGCGGCGGAAGTGACGGATGCCGAGGCCATTCACCCAGGCTACGGCTTCTTGAGCGAAAACGCCGACTTTGCCGAGCGTGTTGAAAAAAGCGGATTTCAATTCATTGGCCCAACCGCCGAATCGATCCGCATCATGGGCGACAAGGTCTCGGCCAAGCAGGCCATGATCAAAGCGGGCGTGCCGTGCGTGCCTGGTTCGGAAGGTGAATTGCCCGATGACCCCGCACAGATCAAACGCATTGCCAAAAGCGTGGGCTATCCCGTCATCATCAAGGCGGCTGGTGGCGGTGGCGGACGCGGCATGCGCGTGGTCCATACCGAGGCCGCGTTGATCAACGCGGTTCAAATGACCAAAGCCGAAGCGGGCACCGCCTTTGGCAATCCGGCGGTGTACATGGAGAAATTTCTCCAAAACCCACGCCACATCGAAATTCAAATCTTGGCCGACAAGCACAAGAACGCGGTTTACTTGGGCGAGCGCGATTGCTCTATGCAGCGTCGCCACCAAAAAGTGATCGAAGAAGCGCCAGCGCCTGGCATTCCTCGCAAGCTGATCGAAAAAATTGGCGAGCGCTGCGCTGCGGCTTGTAAAAAGATTGGCTACCGCGGCGCGGGCACGTTTGAATTTTTGTACGAAAACGGCGAGTTTTATTTCATTGAAATGAACACCCGTGTGCAGGTTGAACACCCCGTGTCCGAGTACATCACTGGCGTGGACATTGTGAAAACGCAAATCATGGTTGCTGCGGACATGAAATTGCCTTTCACCCAGCGCGATATTCAGATTCGAGGCCACTCCATCGAGTGCCGCATCAACGCGGAAGATCCCTTCAAGTTCATCCCCTCTCCGGGTCGCATCACCATGTGGCACGCACCGGGTGGTCCTGGCGTGCGGGTGGATTCGCACATTTACACCAACTATTTCGTGCCACCCAATTACGACTCGATGATCGGCAAAATCATCGTGCACGGCGACACTCGGGATGAAGCCCTTGCTCGCATGCGCACGGCGTTGGCCGAGACCTTGGTCGAGGGCATCAACACCAACATCCCGCTGCACCGCGAGTTGATGGTTGACGCCAAGTTCATCGCCGGTGGCACCAACATTCATTACTTGGAAGAGTGGCTCGCTGCTCACAAGCGCTGATGTTTGAGTTGCGCCTGATGTGCCCGCAAGACCGCATCGAAGCGGTCAGCGATGCGCTCGACGCCCTGGACGCGTTGAGCCTCTCTGTCGAAGACGCGGATGCCCAAACCGATGCCGAGCAAGCCTTGTTTGGCGAGCCCGGCATGCCGCCACCGCAAGAAGGCTGGCAGCGTTCGCGTTTGGTGGCTTTGTTTGCCGATCAAGCGGCGGCGCAAGAGGCCGCCCAATTGCTGGCTGTGCAAGACTTCTTTGCGCCATGCCAAGTGTTGGGCGTGCAAGAGCTTGCCGATAAAGATTGGGTGCGGCTGACGCAATCGCAATTTGCGCCGGTAGACATCACGCTCGATTTTTGGATTGTTCCGACCTGGCACGAACCCCCTGCGCAAGCCCGACGCATCATCCGGCTCGATCCTGGTTTGGCCTTTGGCACGGGCACGCACCCAACCACCCGCATGTGTTTGCGCTGGATTGCCCAGCACGACTTGAGCGGCCAACGCGTGCTCGATTACGGTTGTGGTTCTGGCATTTTGGCGATTGGCGCTGCCTTGCATGGTGCGGCGCACATTGACGCGGTAGACATCGACGAAGCCGCCGTGACTTCGACCCAACTCAATGCGCAGGCCAACCATGTCCAGCTTCATGCGGGATTGCCTGATCAAGCGCAAGGAACTTACCAAACGGTATTGGCTAACATCTTGGCCACTCCCTTGAAAGTTCTGGCGCCTTTGTTGCGCGGACACGTGGCGCAAGGCGGGCATTTGGTTTTAGCGGGCATTCTTGAGCGACAAGCCCAAGAGTTGCAACAAGCCTATGCCCCGTATTGCCAACTGCAAGTCAGCGATGCCCAAGATGGCTGGATTTTGATGACTGCGAGCTGCTGATGTACGTCACCCATTGCCCCGAATGCGAAACCGCTTTCAAAGTCACCGACGAGCAATTGTCCTTGGCCAATGGATGGGTGCGTTGTGGGCGATGTGGCGCCGTGTTTGATGCGGTCCCAAGAATCAACCGGCCCAACCTCCAGCCCGAGCCGCTTGAGCATGAAGAACCTGTTGCACAAAATTTCTCTGCGCCTCAAGCAGTGACGCAAGCGACGCAGCCCGATGAGCGCATCTGGATGTTTGCTGCGGGGTTTTTGATCTTCACCTTGTGCTGGCAATTTATTTTGTTGCAGCGCGACCGCATGGCGGCTGAAGAGCCGGCGTTGAAATCAACCTTGAGCGCCATGTGTGTTCCGTTTTTTTGCGAAGTCAATTGGCCGCGTCATTCGGACTACGTGAAAATTGAAAACACATCGTTCAACGAAAAAACAGGGGATGGTTTTGTCATGCAACTGCGGATCAAAAACACGCAGTTGTATCCGGTAGGAACACCCAATTTGGAGCTGACCTTGACCGACTTGCAAGATCAA
>CAIYFE010000256.1 GCA_903925445.1 uncultured Burkholderiales bacterium
ACCTCGATTCATCAAATACTAAACATCATGGCGGTCAGGACAAAGTCCAAAGCCAACACCGCTAGCGACGCGACCACCACAGTACGGGTCGTCGCGCGCGACACGCCTTCTGGGGTTGGCTGGGCTTCGTAGCCTTGCAACAAAGCCACGAAAGTGACCGTGATACCAAACACCACGCTCTTCACGATGCCGTTGCCCACATCTTTCCAGACATCGACACCGCCTTGCATCTGGCTCCAGAAAGCCCCTGCATCGACGCCAATCATCAAGACACCAACCATCCAGCCACCGATGATGCCCACCGCGCTAAACACCGCCGCTAGCAGAGGCATAGTGATGACGCCGCCCCAAAAGCGTGGCGCCAATATGCGTTGTACGGGGTCCACCGCCATCAAATCCATGGCGCTCAATTGCTCGCCTGCTTTCATCAAACCGATTTCAGCCGTCAGCGAAGTACCAGCGCGGCCTGCAAACAGCAAAGCGCTCACAACAGGCCCAAGCTCACGCACCAAGCTCAAAGCCACCAACAAACCTAAAGCCTCAGACGAACCATAGCGTTGCAAGGTGTAGTAACCCTGCAAGCTCAGAACAAAACCCACAAACAAGCCCGAGACGGCAATGATGGCCAGCGAGTAGTTACCTAAAAAATGGATTTGGTCACGTACCAAACCAAAGCGGCGCATGGTCACGCCAAACAAGCGCATCAAACGCACAAACAATGCCGCACCGCGCCCTAAGTTGGACAAAAAACTGCGTACGGCAAAACCGATATTGGCGATGAACTTCATACTTTCGCCACCACACCAAAATCATCCATCACCGTGGGGCCTGGATAGTGAAAACGTACTGGCCCTTCAGGGGCGGCACTCACGAACTGGTGGACCAAGGGGTCTGTACTTGAACGCACTTCATTGGGCGTACCTTGGGCAGCAATTTTGCCGTTGGCCAAAATGATGACTTGGTCGGCGATGTGAAAGGTTTCGTCCAAATCGTGCGACACGATGACGCTGGTCAAACCCAAGGTGTCATTGAGTTGGCGAATCAAACGCGCAGCAGTACCTAAAGAAATAGGGTCAAGACCTGCAAATGGCTCGTCGTACATCACCAGTTGCGGATCGAGTGCCATGGCACGCGCCAAGGCAACGCGTCTGGCCATACCACCTGAAACTTCGCTGGGCATCAAGTCGCGCGCGCCGCGCAAACCCACCGCTTGGAGTTTCATCAACACGATGTCGCGGATCATCGATTCGCTCAAATCGGTATGCTCACGCAACGGAAACGCCACGTTGTCAAATACGCTGAGGTCTGTGAACAAAGCGCCAAACTGGAACAACATGCCCATGCGTCTGCGCATGGTGTAGAGCTCGGCTTGGTTCATGGTGCCAACTTCTTGGCCCTCAAAAGTCAAACTGCCCGATTGGGCACGGTACTGGCCACCGATCAAGCGCAACACCGTGGTTTTGCCGCCGCCAGATGCGCCCATCAAGGCCGTGACCTTGCCGCGCGGCACCGTCAAGCTGATGCCATCCAAAATCACCCGCTCGCCATAGCCAAAGCGCACGTCACGTAATTCAACGAGCGTGTCGCTTGAATGGGGATTGGAAGAAGAGGTATTCATAGAAGAAAAAAGCTGGTGCGAACCAGCTTTTTTCATTTTAGTTGGAAGAAGGGATTAGGCCTTAACGCGGTAAATCACTCGCGCCCATCAAAAACTCATCCACCGCGCGCGCTGCTTGGCGGCCTTCGCGAATCGCCCACACCACCAGCGATTGGCCACGGCGCACATCGCCTGCCGCGAACACTTTAGGCACGTTGGTAGCGTAGCCGCCTACGGCTTCGGTGCTAGCTTTGGCATTTCCGCGCGCATCTTTGTCAACGGCAAAGCCATCCAGCAATGTAGCAACAGGGTTAACGAAACCCATAGCCAGCAAAACTAGGTCTGCTTTGATGACTTCTTCACTGCCAGCGACTTCCACCATCTTGCCGTCTTTCCATTCCACGCGCACGGTTTTGACACCGGTGACTTGGCCTTTTTCGCCAATGAATTCTTTGGTGGAAATGGCGAACTCGCGTTGCAACAAACCTTTTTCAGCGCTCTCGTCGTGGCTGGAACTGGTACGTAGTTTCAGCGGCCAGTATGGCCAGACCAGTGATTTGTTTTCATGCTCGGGCGGCATGGGCATGACTTCAAATTGCGTCACATGGGCTGCTCCATGGCGGGTGCTGGTGCCTACACAGTCAGAGCCCGTATCGCCACCACCAATCACGACCACATGCTTGCCGTCGGCACGCAATTGGTCTTTGAGTTTGTCGCCCGCATTCACCTTGTTTTGCTGTGGCAAAAATTCCATGGCGAAGTGGATGCCCGCCAAGTCGCGGCCGGGCGCTGGCAAGTCGCGTGATTGCTCAGAGCCGCCTGTGAGCAAAACGGCATCAAATTCTTTTGTGAGCTTTTCAGGGCTAATGCTTTCTTTGGCCCAGTTGGTCACTTTGGTGCCCTTGGGCATCTCACCCACCAAAACACCCGTGCGAATCGTCACGCCTTCGGCTTGCAGCTGCTCAGCACGGCGGTCGATATGCGACTTTTCCATCTTGAAGTCTGGAATG
>CAIYFE010000257.1 GCA_903925445.1 uncultured Burkholderiales bacterium
GAAATGTTGTAAGTGCCATTGAAGGTCACCCGGTTGGCGGGACCGCCCATTGCGGGCATGCGATAAATTTGCGGCGAGCCGCCACGATCGCTGACAAAGTAAATGGCCGTGCCGTCGGGTGAGAACACCGGCTCAGTGTCAATGCCGTTGGACTGCGTCAAGCGGCGAGGCTCTCCGCCTTGCGCATCGATCATGAACAATTGCGAGCCACCATCGCGGCTGAGCGTCACCGCCAAGCTGCGGCCATCGGTGGACCAAGCTGGCGCACTGTTGGAGCCACGGAAGTTGGCCACCAAGCGTCGCTTGCCTGTTGAGACGTCATGCACATACACCACCGGCTTGCGTGACTCGAACGACACGTAGGCCAGTTGCATTCCCGAGGGCGACCAGCTGGGAGAAATGATGGGCTCAGGACTGGCCAGAGCGGATTGGGCGTTTTCGCCGTCGGAGTCGGCCACCCACAAGTTGTAGCGCCCATTGGCTTTGGTCACGTAGGCGATGCGGGTTGAGAAAACGCCTTTTTCGCCGGTGAGTTTTTCGTACACAAAATCTGAAATGCGATGGGCGGCTAGGCGCAAGTCGCCCGCGACCACCACAAAACTCACAGCGCCCAAATCTTGCGCTTTGACCGAATCCCACACGCGAACGCGCAAATCAAAGCGCCCGTCAGACAATCGATTGACGCTGCCCGTGAACAGCGCATCTGCGCCTTTTTGGCGAATGTCGTTGAATTCGGGGCGTTCGGTTTCATCGATCACCTTGCCCGCGCTCAAGGCACGAAACTGACCGCTGCGCTCCAAGTCGGCTTGCACAATGGCTGCAATTTTTTGCGGAGAAACGTCTTCCCCGCGCATGTTGGAAAACGCAATGGGAATTTGTGCGCGTCCCATGCCCGAGACTTCCACACGAAACTGCGCGTGCGCAGAAAAACTGCTGCTCAACAACAGCCCAGACAAAGCGGCTACCGCGGCAAATTTGAGTCGTTCAAAAATCATGGATTAACCAATAGCTTTCAAGGGTTGGATCAAGCACAAAAATGGGGATTTTAGTGGCTCTGAGAAGGCCCACATTCATCAAACTGCCATCTCCCCAAAGCGCCCAAAATCAAAGCAACACAATGTCGTATTGCTCTTGCGCCATGGACGCTTCGGCTTGCAAAGAAATGGGCTTGCCAATGAAATCGCTCAGACCCGCCAAATGTTGACTTTCTTCGTCCAACAACACATCGACCACGGCGGGCGCTGCAATCACGCGAAACTCTTTGGGATCGAACTGGCGCGCTTCGCGCAAAATTTCACGCAAGATGTCATACGTCACCGTCCGAGCGGTTTTGACAATGCCCTTGCCTTGGCAGACTTCGCAAGGCTCGCACAACATTTGCGCCAGCGATTCGCGGGTGCGTTTGCGCGTCATCTCGACCAAGCCCAAAGCCGAAAAACCGCTGACTTGGGTTTTCACGCGATCGCGGCTGAGTTGCTTGCGAAACTCATGCAGCACAGCTTCGCGGTGATCCAAGCGCTGCATGTCGATGAAATCTGCAATGATGATGCCACCCAAATTGCGCAAACGCAGCTGGCGCGCGATGGCGCCAGCGGCTTCTAGGTTGGTTTTGAAAATGGTTTCATCAAAATTGCGCGCACCGACAAAACCGCCTGTGTTGACATCCACCGTGGTCAACGCTTCGGTCTGATCGATGATCAAGTAGCCGCCCGATTTCAGGTCAACGCGGCGACCCAGCGCACGCGTGACCTCGTCGTCGATGCCAAACAAATCAAAAATGGGGCGTTCGCCTTTGTACAACTGCAATTTGGCCGCAGCCGCAGGCATGAATTCGGCAGCAAAGGCCTTGAGTGCGGTGAATTGTTCGTGCGAGTCGATGCGAATGGTTTGCGTGCGTTCGCTGACCAAATCACGCAAAACCCGTTGCAGCAAGCTCAAATCTTGGTGCAGCAAAGAAGCGGGCGGCAAGCGCACCGAGGCTTCTTTGATGCGCTCCCAGGTTTTTCGCAAGTAAGCCACGTCCTCGGCCAGTTCTTGATCGCTGGCATCTTCGCCATTGGTGCGCAAGATGTAGCCACCCACCGATCCGCCTTGTGCGGCCTCTTGCACCAAAGTTTGTAACTTTTGACGCAAGGCTTCGCGTTGCTCCAACGGGATTTTTTGGGACACCCCAATGTGTTGGTCTTGCGGCAAAAACACCAAGTTGCGCCCGGCAATGCTGATTTGCGAGGACAAACGCGCGCCCTTGGTGCCAATGGGATCTTTGATGACTTGCACCATCAAAGACTGGCCTTCAAAGACTTGTTTTTCAATCGGAATCGCCACGGGAGGTTCGCCGTTTTCTGTCTCGGCATGCCGTGCTGCGACGCTGCTCATCAAATCGGCCACATGCAAAAACGCTGCACGCTCCAGACCAATGTCGATGAAAGCTGATTGCATTCCCGGCAAGACGCGTGCGACTTTGCCCAAGTAGACGTTGCCCACCAAGCCCCGCTCCAAGGTGCGCTCGACATGCAGCTCTTGCACCGCCCCGGTCTCCACCACGGCAACGCGCGTTTCTTGGGGTGACCAGTTGATCAAAATATCTTGTTGCATGGACATGCCTCGCCGTTAAAGCCGAAATCCCATTTCACGCAGCAATTGCGATGTTTCAAACATGGGCAAGCCCATGATGCCAGAGTAGCTGCCGCTCATATGCGCAATGAAGCCCGCCGCCCTGCCCTGCACCGCATAAGCGCCCGCTTTGCCCATGGGCTCGCCGCTGTCAACGTAGTGTCGAATTTGGGTTGGCGTCAAGTTGGCAAAACGCACCTGCGATTGGCTCAAAGCCTGCACGCGTTTGCGCGCCGTGCCCACGGCCACTGCCGTCAACACCCGATGCGACTGGCCGCTCAAGGCATTCAACATGCGCCTCGCATCGGCTGCATCTTCGGGCTTGCCCAGAATTTGACGACCCAATGCCACCGTGGTGTCAGAGCACAAAACGGGAGCTGCGGGCAAGCCACGTCGTTTGAGTCGTTGCAAAGCAGCGTCCAGTTTGCGTTGCGTTACCCGCTGCACATAAGCCTTGGGTGCTTCGTTGGATAAAACTGCTTCTAGGCTTTCAGCGTCCTCATCGGCGTCTGGCAACAACAATTCGTACGCCACGCCAAGTTGCTCCAGCAGCTGACGCCGGCGTGGACTTTGAGATGCAAGGTAGATGAACTTCATGGCGTTGCCTTCACTCGCGGTGATAGGGGTGGTTGGCGTTGACGGACCATGCCCGATACAGCTGCTCAATCAGCAGCACCCGCACCATGGCGTGCGGCAAGGTCAAATCAGACAAGCGAATGCGCTCATGCGCCAAGCGTTTGAATTCTGGGTCCAAGCCATCGGGTCCACCAATGACCAAGGCCACGTCATCGGCCTCGATCTGCCAGCTTTTGAGCTTTTGCGCCAATGCAACGGTTGTGAGTTGGGTGCCGCGTTCATCCAAGGCCACGATGCGACAACCGCGCGGAATGGCCGCTTGGATGCGCTCGCGTTCAGCGGCGTACAAGGTTTCAAGCGTTTTGGAGCCTCGAGGCTCGGTTTTAACGGCCTTGAGTTCGACTTTGAGTTCAGAAGGAAACCGCTTGGCGTAATCGTCCCAAGCGGTTTGCGCCCAATCGGGCACACGTTGACCTACGGCAACGATCCAAAGCTTCATGCCTTGCGTGATGCGGTTTTCTTGGCTGGCGTCTTTTTAGCGGCTGGTTTTGACGCAGCGCTGGCCACTTTCTTGGCGGGTGCTTTTTTAGCGGCTGGGGCTTTGGCTGGCGCGGATTTTTTGGGAGGTGCTTTTTTGGCTGCGGTTTTTTTCGCTGGTTTAGCGGCTGTTTTAGCGGTTGGTTCTGCTTTTTTAACCACGGGCTTGGGCGCGCCGAGTTTCAAGCGAACAGGTTTTTCGCCCCAGATTTCTTCCAAGTTGTAATACGAACGAATGGTGGGCTGCATGATGTGAACCACAATGGCGCCGCAATCCACAATGATCCATTCCCCGTTGTCTTCGCCCTCGATGCGGGGCTTGGGAAAGCCCGCTTCGCGCACCTTGTCGCGCACGCTGGCCGCCAAAGCTTTGGTTTGACGGTTGGATGTGCCCGAAGCAATCACCACGCGTTCAAACAAGGAGGACAAATGTTCCGTGTCAAACACCACCAACTCTTGGGCTTTGACGTCTTCTAGGGCGTCAACAACGGTGCGTTGGAGTTTTTGAACATTCTTTTTATCGGCGGTTTCAGTCATGTGCGGTATCAGTAAAGTCGATGTTGGTCGATGTAACGGCGCACCTGAGACAACAGGTAAGCATCCGTGGATTGGCCTTGCGCAATGCATTGGCGAACGTGTGTCGCGCTAACTTGGAGTGCAGGCATGGCAAGGCGCTGAACATTCAACAAGCCCCCATTTTGCCACTGCCCGGCATCCGGGCTTTCTGAGGGGCGTTGAGCCACCACCAATTGGGCTATTTCCAAAATGTCTTGCCAACGGTGCCAGCTTTCAAACGACTGCGCTTGGTCTTGTCCAATGAACAAATAAAGTTGTGCTTGCGGTTGCTCTTTGCGCAGCTCTTGCAAGGTGTCCAAGGTGTAGCTCACGCCTGAGCGTTCAATTTCGCGGGTGTCGATGAACGCTTGCGCCAAGTCTGCAAAGGCCAGTTGCGCCATCGCCACCCGGTGGTGCGCTGCGCTGAGCGTGCGTGTTTTGTGCCAAGCCGAGCCGGTGGGAACGATGTGCAACGCATCCAGCTTGAACTGATCAATCGCTGCCCGCGCCAGGGTGTGATGCGCCACATGCGGCGGATCGAAGGCGCCGCCAAAGACGCCAATGCGTTTTAGGCCAGCCAATCTCGTCGCACCAAAAACTCATGCACCAGCGCATGCTCAGCGGAGCCAGCCTCCAAGGGGCGTTGGTAAGACCAACTCACCAAAGGCGGCATGGACAACAGGATCGACTCCGTGCGTCCACCCGACTGCAAGCCAAAGTGGGTGCCTCGGTCAAACACCAAGTTGAATTCGACATACCGCCCGCGTCGATACAGCTGGTGTTCGCGTTCGCGCTCGCCATAAGCAGTGTTTTGGCGCCGCTGCACGATGGGTAAGTAGGCCGATAAGAATGCATCGCCCACGCTTTGCAGCATGGCAAAACTTCCCTCAAAGCCCAGCTCAGAAAAGTCGTCAAAGAAGATGCCGCCTACCCCGCGTTGCTCGTTGCGATGTTTCAAAAAGAAATACTCATCGCACCATGTTTTAAAGCGCGGGTAAAGCTGCTCGCCAAAAGGCGCCAAGGCATCGTGACAAGTTTGATGAAAATGCACGGCGTCTTCGGTGAAGCCGTAGTAAGGCGTCAAATCCATCCCGCCGCCAAACCAAGCCACGGTTTTGCCATCGGCGGGGGTGGCGGCAATCATGCGCACGTTCATGTGAACCGTTGGCACATATGGATTGCGCGGATGAAACACCAAAGACACCCCCATGGCCTCAAACGGTGCGCCTGCCAACTCGGGGCGATGTTGCGTCGCAGAAGGCGGCAACTTGGCGCCTTGGACATGCGAAAAACCGCAACCCGCACGCTCAAAGACTTGCCCGCCTTCCAAGATGCGGGTCACGCCATTGCCCTGCAAGGGTTCACCGGCGGACTTGTGCCAAGCATCGGACAAGAATTGAGCCGCACCATCTTGTGCCTCAATGGCTTGTGTGATGCGGTCTTGCAGCCCCATCAAATACGACCGAACAGATTGCGCCAAAGGGGTCATGGACGTGAACTCGACGTTGTTTTCAGCGGTTGAATGGGCGAAGCCAACTCGGCACGGCAGCCTCGAACGCCCGCAAAGACTTGCTCAAAACGGGCGTAGTCTTGGGCCTCATCGCCGCTGAGGGTGAGAAAACTGGCGAAGTCGATGCAACGTTGCCCGTAATCGATGCGCACCAAAGCCAAAGGCACCTGCGCTTGCAGCGCGAGTTGGTAAAAGCCACTGCGC
Organism: uncultured Burkholderiales bacterium; assembly: GCA_903925445.1. Taxonomy (GTDB): domain Bacteria; phylum Pseudomonadota; class Gammaproteobacteria; order Burkholderiales; family Burkholderiaceae_C; genus Limnohabitans. Next base: position 5,996 of record CAIYFE010000257.1, read on the forward strand.
CAACCCTCGGTGCGTTGGCGCGTGCCTTCGGGCGAAAGCGCCAACCAAAAATATTTACCCTCGTCTTTGTGTTGGCGCAAGACACGAATCATCTCGCCCACCACGCCGCTGCAAGCTTTGCGGTCGATGGCCACGCCACCCACCCAGCGCAACCAAGGGCCCAACAACGGCACACGAAACAAGCTGTCCTTGGCCCAAAACTGAGTGCGGATGCCCGTCGCCCATTTGACCAAAATCATCACCACAAAATCCCAGTTGCTGGTGTGCGGATAGGCAATGAAAACGCCTTGCTGGCTGGGCAATCCGTCAAACCGGTAGCGCCATCCTGCCAAGCGCAGCAGCCATTGCGCCCAAGCTTGGCCTTGGAACTGAACGGGGAAAGAAGAAGTGTTGTCTTGCGTCATCAGGCTTCAGTGCGTCAATGCGCGGTGGCCAATGTCTTTGCGGTACTGCGCCCCGTCAAAGTGAATGGACTTGATGGCTTCGTAGGCAGCGGTTTGTGCCAGCTTGAGGGTTCCGCCCAACGCTGTGACGCACACAACGCGTCCACCGAAGGTTTTGACCTGTCCATCGACTTGCTGCGTGCCGGCGTGAAACACGACGGCATCGTCCGTATCGGCAGGCAAGCCTGTGATGACGTCGCCTTTGCGCGGGTGCATGGGGTAGCCTTGCGCGGCCATCACCACGCCCACTGCGCTGCGGCGGTCCCACTCCAACTCCAAGGTTTCGAAGGCCTGCATTTTGGGATCGGTGGCCGCCCACATCACGTCCACCAAATCGGATTTCAAGCGCATCATGATGGGCTGGGTTTCGGGGTCGCCCATGCGGCAATTGAATTCCA
>CAIYFE010000258.1 GCA_903925445.1 uncultured Burkholderiales bacterium
CCCCACCACCAATGCTGCCATCACGCGCCAAGTGGACATGGGATGGCAATGGCCGTTGAGCGATTTGTGGGGTCGCCCTGACGAGGCCTTGGGCACGGGCCGAGGATTGGGTGAAGGCCGTTGGTACGGCGTGGGTCGGGTGAGTTACAGCACCTTGGATCACAAACCCATCGAGTCGGTTGTGGGATTCGAATACGATGCGGGTTGCTGGCTCGGACGCATTGTCAATGAGCAATTGCAAATTGCAGATGGCGTGTCGCGCCAAAGAATTTTGTTCCAACTTGAATTTGTTGGTTTCTCACGCGTTGGAACGGGCGCCTTGAGTTCGTTCAAAAACAACGTCCCGCGATACGAACCTTTGCGCCAACCCGCGGTAACTCCAAGCCGCTTTGGTGATTACGAATGATGTTGCTTATGTTTGTTTCTTTTCTCCGCCTCACCCTCAGCAAGCGTTTTTCATGCGCTGTCGTGTGTATGTTGTTGGCAACGGGTGCCATGGCTCAAAAAAATGTGGCGCCCAAGAGCCCCATCAAGGGCGATTTCATCGTGGCTGTGGTGGACACATTTCCCATCACCAACCATGAAGTTCGCTCCCGCGCCAATGAAATTCGCCAAGACCTTTTGACGCAAAACGGCACGGCACCCACGGTAGACGTTTTGCTCAAGGAAGCGTTGGAAAAGCTCATCGAAGAAAAAGCCCTGTTGCAAAACGCCAAAGACACGGGGGTAGAAGTTGACACGGTGTCTGTGGAACAAGCCGAGGAGCGCCAAGCCGCGCAGGCACAAATGAGTTTGCAAGACTGGCGCAAAAACGCCATGAGCGAGGGCAAGACCTTGGCGCAAGTTCAGCAAGGTCTTCGTGAGCAGCTGTTGTTGCAAAAACTGGCCGAACGCAATGTGCCCGCGCGCATCAAAGTGAGTGATCAAGAAATTGACGCGGCCGTCAAAGCCCAGCAAAGCACAAGCAACGCGCCCAACGTGGAGTTGGAGCTGGCGCAAATTTTGATCGCTGTGCCTGAATCGGCCAGCGAGGCACAAGTCCAAAACCTGCAAACCAAGGCGCAAACTTTGTTGGCGCGCCTCAAGCAAGGCGAAGATTTTGGCGCTGTGGCGCTCAAATCCTCTGACAGCGCAGATCGCGAAAAAGGGGGCAACTTGGGTTTGCGACCCGCCGATAAATTTCCACGCTTGTTCGTGGAGGCCACGCAAAATTTAGAAGCAGGCCAACTCAGCGCGGTGGTGCGTTCGGGGGCGGGTTTTCACATCCTCAAAGTCATCAACAAGCGCAGCAGCAGCAAAGTTGCCATCACCGAAACCCATGCGCGACATATTTTGTTGCGCTTGGGGGGGCAGCTCAGCGTGACAGCCGCGCGCGCCAAGTTGGCGGGGTTTCGTCAACAAATTCTGGCGGGCAAAGCCAACTTTGCCCAACTCGCTCGCGAAAACTCAATGGATGCCAGCGCGCCCAGTGGCGGCGATTTGGGCTGGGTCGGTCCGGGCACTTTTGTGGCTGAATTTGAAAACACAATGAATGCGTTGGGCATTGACGAGATATCAGACCCCGTCGTTTCGCGCTTTGGCGTTCATTTGATCCAAGTCTTAGAGCGCCGCCAAGGCGCCATGACCGAGCGTGATTTCCGCGAAATGACCCGCAACAGCTTGCGCGACAAAAAATACGAAGAAACCTACAAGCAATGGCTGCAAGAAGTGCGCGGCCATGCCTACGTCGAATACCGCGAGCCCCCTCACTGAAAAGGCGCCAGCTTGAAACACATTGCGCGCAAGCGATTTGGGCAGCATTTTCTGACCGATGGCGGCATCATCGATGCCATTGTTCGCGCCGTCGCGCCGCTGCCTGGCGAGCCCATGGTAGAGATTGGCCCAGGCTTGGCGGCCTTGACGCAGCCCTTGGTGGAGCGCCTGGGTCATTTGCATGTGATTGAGCTCGATCGCGACTTGGCGGTGCGGCTCAGGCAGCACCCGCAACTGCAAGTCATCGAGTCGGATGTGCTCAAGGTTGATTTTTCAGCGCTCGCGCAGACCTTGAACGTGCCCAAACTGCGAGTGGTTGGCAATTTGCCGTACAACATTTCTTCGCCGATTTTGTTTCACCTCATCCAACACGTCGATGCCATTGCAGACCAACACTTCATGCTGCAAAAAGAAGTCATTGATCGCATGGTGGCCGAACCTTCTACCAGCGATTACGGCCGATTGAGTGTGGTCTTGCAGTGGCGCTATGCGATGGAAAACGTGTTGTTTGTGCCACCCGAATCTTTCGATCCGCCGCCGCGTGTGGACAGCGCTGTGGTGCGCATGGTGCCACGTCAAGGCGTGGACGCCTTGGACTTGCCGATGTTTGAAAACCTGGTGCAAGTCGCTTTCAGTCAACGCCGCAAGCTGCTGCGACACACCTTGGGCAAGTGGTTGGAAGAGAAAAAATTCAGCGGTCAATTCGATGTGCAACGCCGCGCCGAAGAGGTGCCGGTCAGCGAATACGTGGCCTTGATGCAGGCGTTGACCCGCACTTAATGCGCTAAACGGTTGTCGTCGTCACACAACTCATCCAAGACCAGCGCATCGGGTTCGATGCCCACGCTCCAATACACCATGAGCACGATGATTTTCAAATCGTCCAAGGCCATGGGGTGACCGGCAATGGCCATCGCGCGATCCACCACAATTTCGCGCATCAAAGCAGACAAGACGCCCGCAGATTCAAGGAAATTGATGAAGCCCAAGCACGTCGCGCCCAAATGATCTTGCTCTGACACGGAATACACCCGCAAGCTGTGCGCCGATTCGGCTTGGTGGGGCGCGTTGGCGTCGCGCAGCTCGATCAGCTCGGTGTGGTGCGAAGCCAGATTCAAATCGGCCAGCCAATGCAAGGCCTGCCGAATATCTTCAGACTCAAAGCCTACGGCGCTGAGCTTGCGTCCCAGCTGCTCCAGCTGGGGACACGCATCGCCTCGCCAATAGTTTTCGTAGACGAACACGAGCACTTCAAACATGTTTTCAATATACCTGTTTTTTGTGACGGTGCAAGTTCAGCCGTTGTTTAAACGCTGAAACAAACCGCCAGGCAATCGCGCAATTTTTCCGAGCAACTCCAGCGTCAACAACTCAGCTTGCAAAGTTGGTGTGTCCAAGTCGTTGCGCAGCAGCAATGCGTCAAAACTCACGGGCGTGTGACCCATGCTTTGCAGCAACGGGTCGTCGCTGCTTTCTTGGGTTGCGGTGGTGTGGCTTGTTGCGATTGCCAAATCCAATTGCAACTCTTCTAAAACATCGTTGGCCGTTTCGACCAACTTGGCACCTTGGCGAATCAAATGATGACAACCATGCGCTTGCGGTGAATGGATGGAGCCCGGAATGGCCAGCACTTCGCGCCCCAATTCCAACGCCAGTTGCGCGGTGATCAACGAGCCCGATTGCTTGGCTGCTTCCACCACCAAGCAGCCCAGCCCCAAGGCGGCGATCAGTCGATTGCGCTGTGGAAAGTGATGCGCCAACGGTGCTGCGCCCAAGGGGTATTCGCTGATGATCAGACCTTGCGCGCCAATTTGTTGCGCAAGCGCTTGATGATGGCGTGGATACACGCGATCCAAGCCGGTGCCCACCACGGCCACCGTGTGCCAATGGGATGCGTCACGCTGCTGGCTGGCACGCAAGGCGCCAAGGTGCGCGGCACCGTCAATGCCCAGCGCCAAGCCCGAAACAATGCACAAGCCTTGGGCGCTCAATTCATTGGCAAAGTCTTGTGCGGTTTGTGCGCCTTGTGGCGTGGGGTTGCGACTGCCCACCATGGCCAAGGCGGCGCCTAAAGTGCGATCGACTTGTCCTTGGACGTAGAGCATGAGGGGAGGATCCGCCAGTTGCAGCAGTGGCGCTGGGTAAGCGTCGTCGCCCAAACACCAAATGGCACGGCCCTGATGCGAAGCGGCGGCTTGGAGCCAATGCAGCGTGCGCATGATTTGAAACCGCAAATCCAGGGGCTCGCATTGCAAGGCCAGACTTTGCTTGGCGCTGACCACTTGGCGCAAGCTGGCTTCGGATTGCTCAAAAATGGCTTGCGGACTGCCAAAGCAATTGAGCAAGCGTCTGGCGGCGTCATTGCCGATGCCATCGGTCAAGCTCAAACGCAGCCAAGGGGTGAGGTCGTTCAAATCCATGCGGGTCTCCTTTTTTGAAAACCATTTTGCTAAGGCTTTGAACGCCAAGACACTGCTCGGGCTAGGAATTTTTAAAACCGTCGACAATACAGGGATGGCTAAGTTAGACATTCTTCGATACCCAGACCCGCGTCTGCATACCGTTGCCAAACCTGTGCAGGCGGTGGACGCGCGCATTCAAAAACTCATCGGCGACATGCTGGAGACGATGTATGACGCCAATGGCATTGGTTTAGCGGCCACGCAAATCGATGTGCATGAGCGCTTGGTGGTGATTGATGTTTCCGAAGATCGCGACGATCCGCTGGTGCTCATCAATCCAGAAATCATTTGGATGGGCGATGAGCGCGTCAAGGGCGAAGAGGGCTGCTTGTCCGTGCCCGGCATTTACGACGGTGTTGAGCGCGCCACAGAAGTCAAAGTGCGCGCCTTGGATGGCCAAGGTCAGTCGCGCGAAATTCAAGCGCAGGGCTTGTTGGCCGTGTGCATGCAGCATGAAATGGATCACTTGCTGGGCAAAGTGTTTGTCGAGTATTTGTCGCCGCTCAAGCGCAATCGCATCAAAACCAAGTTGCTCAAAGCGCAACGTGACAACGAATAAACAAGCGAAACATCATGCGCCTTATTTTTGCGGGAACGCCTGAGTTTGCGGCCATTGCACTGACGCGTATCTTGGCGCAAGGCCATGAGGTCACGTTGGTGTTGACCCAACCTGATCGCCCGGCAGGACGTGGCATGAAATTGCAAGCCTCAGCCGTCAAACAAGTGGCGCTGGCGCATGGCATTGCCGTTGCGCAACCCCGCAGCTTGCGGCTGGATGGCAAGTTTGCCGAGGACGCGCAGTGGGCGCAACACGCCATTGCACAAGCGCAAGCCGATGTCATGGTGGTAGCCGCGTACGGATTGATCTTGCCGCAGTGGACCTTGGATGCGCCACGGTGGGGGTGCCTCAACATTCACGCGTCTTTGTTGCCGCGTTGGCGAGGGGCTGCGCCGATTCACCGCGCCATCGAGGCCGGTGATCGCCAAACGGGCGTCACCATCATGCAAATGGACGCAGGCTTGGACACGGGCGACATGCTGCTGCATCAAGCGTTGGACATTGACGCCAGCGACACCACCGCGACCTTGCACGACCGTTTGGCGCAAGTGGGGGGCGCGTTGATTGTTCAAGCCTTGGACGATGCGCAAGCCGGGCGTTTGCACCCCGAGCAGCAACCCCAAGCGGGTGTGACGTATGCGCACAAAATCGAAAAATCAGAGGCTGCGATCGACTGGACTTTGAGCGCCCAAGCCATTGCGCAACGCGTGCGTGCGTTCAATCCGTTTCCTGGTGCCACTTTTCAATGCGGCGCGGAAGTGGTCAAAGTCTGGCAAGCACAAGCTTTGCCGCAAGCGGCCTCCCAAGTTCCTGGCACGGTGTTGCAAGCCGATGCTCACGGCGTGCATGTGGCGTGTGGTCAAAGCGTGGTGTGTTTGACCGAGTTGCAGCGCGCCGGTGGCAAACGTCTGCCAGCCGCTGATTTTTTGCGCGGCTTTGAGCTCCAAGTGGGCGCAGTGCTCGATGCGCGCCCGCAGGAAGCGGCTTGATGTTTTTCAGTCCACGGCTTTTCAAACATCCCGATTTCAAGTTGGGCATGCGCGAGTTGGCGCCCCAATCGCTGGGCATTGCGGCTTGGGGTTTGATGACGGGCGTGGCCATGCTCAAGTCGGGCATGAGCGTGTTTGAGTCTGTTGTCATGACCTTGCTGGTGTTTGCAGGCAGCTCTCAATTGGCGGCCATTCCGTTGATCGTGGCAGGCGCGCCCTTGGGGGTGATTTTGGCAACCGGCTTTTGTGTGAATTTGCGTTTTGTGGTGTTCAGCTTGCACCTGCGGCCTTTTTTGATTCACCTGCCCCGCTGGCAGCGCTTGGTGCACGGCTATGCAACGACCGACATCAGCTACGTTTTGTTCACCCGCAAATTTCACCAGCCAGCGCAGTCTGAGGCTGAACGCTTGCGCCAAGAGGCGTATTTGGCGGGCAGCAATTGCTTGAATTGGAGCAGTTGGATGGTGTTCAGCTTGCTTGGCATTGCATTGGCCAATTGGATTCCGCCCGCATGGGGCTTGGGATTTGCTGGCATCTTGTGTCTGCTGGGCGTGCAGTGTTCTTTGGCCAGTTCACGCATGCGCATCTTGGCCTCGTTGGCCGCGGGTGTGGTGGCGGTGTTGGCTTATCACATGCCGCTCAAGCTCAACATCGTGGCGGCCATTGTGGTTGCTGTGGCCTTGTGCATGACTTTGGAGCGCGAATGAACAGCACCGATGCCTGGACGCTTGGGGTGATCGTTGGCTTGGCCGCTGTGACGGTGCTCACGCGGGGCTTTTTCTTGATGTCCAACCAAACGTGGCAATTGCCCAAATGGGCACAGCGTGGCCTGCAATACGCGCCGATTGCTGCCTTGTCGGCGGTGGTGATTCCTGAGATTGTGATGAGCCACGGGGAAATCATTGGCACTTGGCAAGACGCACGCTTGTTTGCTGCCATCGCAGGCGTGGTGGCTTATCAAACCACGCGCAACGTGCTACTGACCATCGTGGTGGGGATGGCGCTGTATTTGCCCTTGCACTTGGGCTTGGGGTTTTAGTAAGTCGAGCGCCCGCCGGTGATGTCAAACACCGATCCGGTGGTGAACGAACAATCTTCGCTGGCCAGCCAAGCAATCATGGCGGCGATTTCTTCGACTTCCACAAATCGACCCATTGGAATTTTGCCCAGCATGTAGGCAATGTGCGCTTCGGTCATTTGAGCAAACATGGCGGTTTTGGCGACGGCTGGCGCAACGGCGTTGACCAACACGCCTTGGGTAGCGACTTCTTTGGCCAACGACTTGGTCAAGGCAATCACACCGGCTTTGGAGGCGCTGTAATGGCTGGCGTTGGGATTGCCCTCTTTGCCCGCGACCGAGGCCACGTTGATGATGCGACCCCAACCCCGCGCGCGCATGTGAGGCGTGATGGCGCGACAAGTCAAGTACGGCGCGATCAAGTTGACTTCGATCACGCGACGCCACACCTGCGGATCAAGCTCCCACGTCGGCGCATTGCCACCTGTGATGCCCGCGTTGTTGACCAATATGTCGATGTGACCTTGCGCTTGAAGCGTTTGCGCAGTTGCGCGCGCCACGTCTTGCTCAGCGGTCAACTCCACCACGTGGCCACTGACGTTGCCCAAGGCTTGCAAGGCAGCTTGCGCTTGCTGGAGTTTTTCTGCATCAATGTCCCACATGACAACGCTGGCGCCGCTTTTGAGCAAGCGTTCAGACACCGCAAAGCCAATGCCTTGGGCGCCTCCGGTGACAACAGCGACGCGGTTTTTCAAATCGATTTGGTTCATAGAAAAGTCCTGGTTAGGCGGCTTTGGCGCGCACTTGACGGGGCGCACGCAGGGGCGGCGCAGGAAGGCTCAGCGAGGGCAGTTTGCGTTTGGAGCTCAAGACCATTTCGATGTCGTCGCGTGCGCCGTCGATGAGTTTGAGCACCGCGCGTTCGGCTTTGTCTGGCGCTTTGGCGATCACTGCATCCAGCACCGCACGGTGCATGGGCAGCGATTGCGCTGGACCATTGGGCTTGCTGGTTGAAATTTCAAAGCTGGTGCGCAACAAAGCGCCCAAGGCTTTGCTCATTTGGATGACCATGCGGTTGTGACACGCTTTGAGCAAGCCTTGGTGAAACAGCAAATCGTGCGACACATAGTCGCCGCCAAATTCAATGGCTTGCTTCATGCCGGCGTAAGCCGCCTCGATGTCGGCAATGTCTTGCGCCGTGGCGCGCTCTGCCGCCAGCCGAACGGCCGCGGGCTCGACCACACGGCGCAGCTCTTGCAGGTCACGCAAGAACTCGCGGGACAAACCGATTTTGGAATTCCAGGCAATCAGTTGGGGATCAAACCAATTCCACTGATCGGCAGGCAAGACGCGAGTGCCCACCTTGGGGCCGGTGCTGACCATGCCTTTGGCCACCAACGATTTGATGGCCTCACGAATCACGGTGCGGCTGACACCGAATTCGACGCACAACATGTTTTCCGGTGGAATGGCGCTGCTGGGTGGGTAGTGGCCGGACAAAATGGCTTCGCCCAACAAATCCAGCGTGTGACCGAGCATGTTTTTGATGGCCATGGCTCAACCGCGCACAAAAAGTGTGACCAAAGGATGTTGACCCACCTGGCGGCTCCAATGTCCGTGGACTTGGGGGTCAAAGCTGGCGCCTTGGGGCAACAAATCTTCGGAGTAGAAATGTTCGCCAGGGCCAAACACCCGAGAGCTGCCGTCTTGCAAGCCAATTTCCATGAAGCCACTCAAGATGAACACCCACTGGGGATGGTCAGAGCAATGGAATTGGCTGCGAAATCCAACCGGGCTGTGGCGCAGTTGGTAGCCCCCGCCTTGCATCAGTGGCGAGAGTTGCGCCTGCGGTTTGCCTTCGGTCAGTGCAACGGTTTCGCAGCGAAAACGGGCACGGCCATCGGTGTCGGTGAAGAGAATGGTTTTTTCAAAGTTTGTCATGCCGTCGTATTTTCCGCACCAAAGTTAATTTGAACTTTCATCGCCTGCGATTTGTCGCACGCCATTTCAAAGGCTTGTTGAGCTTGCGACAAATCCATGATGTGCGAGATGACGGGACGACCATCGATCAAGCCTTCATTCAAAAAGCGCACGGCCACGGCAAACTCTTCGTGAAAGCGGAACGTGCCTCGCAACTCCAGCTCTTTCGCCACCAGTTGGTTGAATGGAATTTGTGCCTCACCGCCCAAGCCAATCGTGACAATCACGCCACGGGGGCGCACCACATCCAAGCCGCTGCGCAGGGCGCGGTCACTGCCAGAGGCTTCGAACATGACGTCAAAAGTGCCTTTGTTGGCTGCGAACGCCTCCAAAGCTTTGGGCTGCTGGCTGAGGTTGATGACTTCATCGGCGCCCATGGCGCGCGCGCAGGCCAAGGGTTTGTCGCTCAAGTCAACCGCCACGATGCGTGCAGCGCCTGCGCGGCGCAAGCCCGCAATCAACAAAGCGCCAATGGGGCCGCAGCCCGTGACCAACACTTGTTGACCGAACACCGAGCCCGCGCGCTGGATGGCGTGCAGACCGACCGACAAGGGTTCGGCCAAAGCGGCTTGGGACAAGCTCAGGCTGTCGCTGAGTGGGTGGGCTTGGCTGGCGTCGATGATCAGCTGTTCGCGAAAAGCGCCTTGCACATGCGGAAAGCGCATGGCGCTGCCGTAAAAACGCATGTCCAAGCAGTGGTTGTGATGGCCTTTTTGGCAATACATGCACTGGCCGCAAGGGCGCGAAGGCGAAATGGCGATGCGTTGGCCGGCGACAAATTTTTTAACATCCTTGCCCACGGCGCTGACGATGCCAGAGACTTCGTGGCCCAACGCCATGGGCTCTTGGATGCGCACCGTGCCAAAGCCACCGTGTTTGAAGTAGTGCAAATCAGAGCCGCAGATGCCGCCATAAGCCACGCGCACGGCCAATTGCTGTGCGCCCAAAGGCTCTTCATCAAACGATTGAACCCGCAAATCTTCGGGTGCATGGCAAACGATGGCTTTCATGGATGCGTCCTCACAGTTGGGCGGTCACGCCGCCGTCAACATACAAAATGTGGCCGTTGACAAAACTGGCAGCGCGGCTTGACAAGAAAACCGCAGCGCCGGCCAGCTCCTCTACGTCGCCCCAGCGGCGGCTGGGGGTTCGGTTGATGAGCCATTGGCTGAAGGTCGGGTCGTTGACCAGCTTGTCGTTGAGTTCGGTTTTGAAATAGCCCGGGCCAATGCCATTGACGTTCAAACCCAAAGGTCCCCAATCGATGGCCATGCCTTTGGTCAACATCTTGAGCGCACCTTTGCTGGCCATGTAAGGCGAAATGCCGGGGCGACCCATTTCGCTTTGCACGGAACAAATGTTGATGATGCGGCCTTGCTTGCGTTCAATCATGTGCTTTGCCACGGCTTGCGCGACATAAAACACACTGTTCAAGTTGGTTTGCATCAAGTCGTGCCAATCTTGGTGGTCAAAGTCTTGCAGCGGTGCGCGGCGTTGAATGCCCGCGTTGTTGATCAAGATGTCGATGGCGCCCAGATCGCGCTCGATGGCGTCGATGTTGGATTTCACCGCCTCGTCGTCGGTCACGTCAAAGCAACGCTCGTGGATGGTAAAGCCCTCGTTGCGCAACTGAGTCGCCGCTTGTTGCAGCTTGTCAGCGTGTCGGCCGTTGAGCACGATGGCTGCGCCGGCTTGCGCCAAGCCCCGAGCCAAGCCCAGGCCAATGCCTGCGGATGAGCCCGTGATCAAGGCCAATTGGCCATCGAGTCTGAAAGTGTGTGCGTCAATCATGCGAAGTGGTCAAAGAATGTTCAATGTGTTGCAGCAGTGTCTCGATGGGCTGCGCCATGTCGAGTTGGA
>CAIYFE010000259.1 GCA_903925445.1 uncultured Burkholderiales bacterium
CCGTGTGAAAGTAGGACATCGTCAGGCTGTTATTGTGAAAACCCACTGTAGAAATACAGTGGGTTTTTTTATGTCAAGTCGGAAATCAGATCTTGTTGTACTGTCGCTGCGCCTGCTTTTTCAAGTTCGGTGATCAACATGCGTACCCATGCATCAGTTGTCAGTGACGCCCAGTATTTCGCATGAAGCATTTGAAAATAACGAGTTTGCTGTGACCATTCGTGCAACTGCTGGAATGAAGTTTGGTGCAACTCCAGCAACTTGAATTTAAGTAGCACCTTGGCTGCGTAAAGTGCATGTTTGATTGGATTTTCACGAAAAAAATTCAAACGACTTTGTGCTCTAGCAACGGCGGTAGTCACATCGTAAAAAGGTTGCCCATGGCCAGGAATCACGCAATTGGCATCGAGAGATTTGATCAAGTCGAGAGTGTGTTGCACCTCGTCAAAAGCACTGTCGCCTTCTATCTCGGGGAAAACAACGCCAAAACCGTTTTCCCAGAGCGCATCTGCTGATATCAAGATGCCTTGCTGAGTATTGAAGACAATCACTGAATCAGGGTCATGGCCAGGCGCCGCGAGTATTTCCCACCGAAGCTTCGCGGCTTCAAATTGACTGCCAATTTCTAAGGATTTCGAAAACGAAAAGGGTGGGCACGATTGCCCGGTAGCTTCGTAAGTCAGTGATTGCTTATCCCAAGCCTGTACGCTGCTTGCATTGCCTGGAGGAATGTAGATTTTGAGCCAAGGGTAGCTGGCTTGGAGCGCAGCGTTGCCACCACAGTGATCGCTGTGAAGGTGCGTGTTCACCAAAACATCGAGTGACCGAGCCCCCAGCTTAGACTGAACCAACGCAACTGTCTGCGCGCTGTGGGTGCAGTAGCCAGAATCGATCAGCAGTGTTTGATGCTTGTCCTCCAACAAGATGTTGTTGGAGGAGAGCCACCCGCGTTCAAAAACAGTGATACCGGGTGGCAGAACCTTCATGACTTATTTGCTATTTCTCAATTCACGTCGCAACACTTTTCCGACGTTGGTTTTGGGAAGTTCATCGCGGAACTCGATGTATTTTGGCATTTTGTAGCCCGTGAGATTCTGGCGGCAGTAGCGTTCAATGTCTTCTTCGGTGAGCGTGACATCCGATCGCACCACAAACACTTTGATGGCTTCGCCTTGTTTTTCGTCAGGAACGCCGACTGCAGCGCATTCAACAACGCCAGGGCACAGCGAAATCACATTTTCGAGTTCATTGGGAAATACGTTGAATCCGCTGACCAAGATCATGTCTTTTTTGCGGTCAACAATGCGCGTATAGCCTTCGGTGTCCATGATGCCGATGTCGCCAGTTCGCATGAAACCATCTGGCGTGAAGACTTTAGAGGTTTCATCAGGCTGTTTGTAATAGCCGTGCATGACATTGGGGCCTTTGATGCAGATTTCGCCAGATTCGCCGATGGCGAGGCTGTTGCCATCATCGTCTTTGATGGCAATTTCAATGCTGGGCAATGGCAAGCCAATGGTGCCGCTGAAATGTTTGGCATTGACAGGGTTGTTGGTGCCGATTGCGCAGGTCTCGCTCATGCCCCAGCCTTCAATCATGGTTGAGCCCGTGACC
>CAIYFE010000260.1 GCA_903925445.1 uncultured Burkholderiales bacterium
TGATGGAAACCGAAGCCTCACCCCGCGCGACCGCTTTGAGCGGCGCCACACCGCTGCGCGTGTATTGGCTGATGTTTTTGTGAAGCGCCTTGAGGTAATCGAAAGCTTTTTCTTCGCCCATGAGTTGCACCAGTGTCGCAATCATGGTGTAGGCCGTACCGCTGGAGGCAGGATTGGCCATTTGAATTTCACCCTTGTACTCGGGCTTGAGCAAATCGCTCCAGGTCTTGGGGATTGGCAATTTCTTTTTGGCAATCAGTTCGGTGTTATACGCAAAACCCAGTGGGCCCGAATAAATGCCCACGGTTTTGTAACCTGATTGCTTGGCTTGTTGTTGCGCCCAAGGATGCAGCTGCGTCAAAGTGGGCGACTGATACTCCATAGACAAACCTTGTTCTGCCGCTTGCAAATGAGGATCGCCCGTGCCACCAAACCAAATGTCTGTTTTGGGATTTTCTCGTTCAGCAATGAGTTGCGCCAACGCTTCGCCCGATCCCTTGAGCGTCATGTTGACCTTGACGCCCGTGGTTCGTCCGTAAACCGTGGCGATCATGTTGCACCACTCCGCCTGAACCGAACAAATGATGTTGATCTGCTGAGCTTGGGCAGATGCCGCGCAAAAAACAAAAAGCGCCAAAATAATTTTTTTCACAGCTTCCTCGCAAATTAGTCAATTCTTAGACTATAAACACGAAAAATCCATCCCCTCCTCCCATCTTCCCCTAGTAAGAAATGAGTCCACATGAGCCGCGATGTCATCTTTGATTTAGGAGGCGTTGTCTTTCGTTGGCAGCCTTTGCTTTTGCTGCAACAGTTGTTTGCCGACCGCGTGCCCGACGAAAAAACCGCCCAGCATTGGGCTGAGCAGATATTTCAGGGGTTTTTGCCTGGATCGGACTGGGCAGAGTTTGACCTGGGGCACATCGAACCCGAGCCCTTGGCGCAGCGCATTGCCCAACGCACGCAATTCGATGTGCGTGACATTGGGCACTTGATCAGCAGCATCCCCCCTCACCTGATTCCCATTGAAGGCACGGTGCGCTTGATTGAAAAACTCAAACAAGCTGGGCATCGGATTTATTTTTTATCCAACATGCCCAGGCCCTACGCCGAGTATTTGACAAAAACAAATGCGTTTTTTGAACACTTTGTGGACGGCATCTTTTCTGCGCACGTGCACGAGATCAAACCCAAGTCGTCTATTTTTGAAATTGCGCAAAATCGCTGGGCTTTGAACAACGATGTGGTGTTCATCGACGATGTTCAAAAAAATATCGATGCAGCGGTTGATTTTGGCTGGCAAGGCATTCAGTTTTCTGAGCCCACACAACTGCACGAAGAGCTGATCAAGCGGCAATACCTTTGACGGCGCACCTGCCCTCACCCATTCAGCTCGCAAGCTTTTCAACTTCAACGCCAGCTCGATGCCCAACCTTGAAGTCGTTCATGCCCGTTTGATCACGCCCTTTTAAAAGCCACAGCGGACGGGTGGCAAAACTCACGGGCACGCCGGTTTTGCCATCAACGGGTTTGAGTTCACGATCAAACAACGACGTTCCCGGCATGTAACGCAGGGCAACGCCGGTTCTTCGGATGCCCGAGCGGTTGGCTTGCGCGCCGTGGATCATGTAGACATCGTGCATGGACATTTGTCCGGGCTCAAGCGTCAAGTCAACCGCTTGGGATTCATCAAACGTGCCGTCTGCCATGCGTTGGGTCAGCGTCAAATCTGTGCGGTCTTCGTGCAAGTGGGGGTGCAACACTTTGTTGCGGTGCGAGCCCGGAATCACACGTAAACACCCGTTGCTGGTGTTGCTGGGCTCCAAAGCCACCCACACCGTGCAAGTGGCCAAGGGACGAATCGGCCAGTAATGCCCGTCTTGGTGCCACGGGGTTTCGTACCCCTCTTGGGCAGGTTTGCAAAACACATGACAGCCCCAAAGAATCACATCGGGGCCGATCAGTTGCGACACCATGTCCACGATGTCGGGATGCATGGCCAACTCTAAAAAACGCTGACTGCCTTTGACGCCCTCATCGTTTTGTCCTTCAATGTGCGCGCTCACCAGTTTTTCTGGCCGCACCCCGGGGTTGTTGCGAATCAACTCATCCAGTGCGTTTTGCAGCGAACCCACCCAGGATGCATTCAATGCAAACCGAGGCACCAAATAGCCGTGTTCGCGGTACGCGTGAATTTCTTCTGTACTCAAGTGCATGTCCATCACCTTGTCGCATCGATGCTGTGTTGAATGTAGTTTTTTCAGCCGACAAAACCCACATGGATAACCCGCAAAACCCTGTAAAGCTAAAAAATCGACAAGATTTTGTCGATTTGAAATGGCGTGACCGTCAAGTAACTTGACGGTCGGGTTCAAATTGACGCTCAAGAATTTTGATTGGGCGAGAAAAGTTGTTGCACGCGGTGGAGTTGCTCGCTCAATCACTACAGCGATTTGATTCCTTGGGTGTGCGCGAGCGTCAGCTCTTCGTTCCCAAGGATGAAATCTTTGCTGTTGGTTAGGCGCTCCACCGCAAGGTCAATGAAACAGCGCACTCGTGCCGGTTGAGCCGTCCGGCTGCCGTAGTACAAATAGAAGCTGTAGGCATCACTGACATGGTCGAGTAGCACCGGAATCAGTCGCCCGGCCCGAATATGCGGTGCCGCCGTCGGTGCCGCGAGCTGGGCGATGATGGTGCCACTCAAAGCAGTGCGCAACTCGAAATCCTCATCGTTTGTGGAAAAACCCGGAGTGACGTGCTGATCCTGAATGGTTTCACCTACTTGCACACGCCATGGAGCGATTCGGCCATTGTTACTGTTGCGAAATGCACTGCAGCGATGCTTGCTCAGATCATGCAGTGCATGCGGTTCAGACGGTTGCGGCAGTGCAAAGCGAATATTCGCTGTGGTGGCGAGGGCCGGAGGCGGAGATTTTGCCGACTTTGGAAGAACTTGGTATCGGCTTTGTGCCGTTCAGTCCGCTGGGAGCTGGGTTTCTCACTGGCAAGATTGATGAAGCAACTTCATTTGACAGCACAGATTTTCGAACCCTTGTCCCGCGCTTTGCACCGAAGGCCTTGAAGGCCAACATGACGCTGGTCGAAATGGTGCGCTCAGTGGCTGCACGCAAGGGCGTGACACCAGCGCAGATTGCACTGGCTTGGCTGCTGTCACAAAAGCCTTGGATTGTTCCCATTCCAGGGACCACCAAGTTGCATCGCTTGCATGAAAACCTGGGGGCGGTCTCAGTTGAGCTGACGGCCTCTGATTTGATGGCAATCGATAAGGCGCTTTGCACCATGACGCTGGAAGGCGCTCGCCTGCCAGAGTCGGTGTTGAAGATGACCGGTCTTTGATTCGAGAAAATTTTCGAGGCGAGGATCGCCGCAGGCCTTGCCCGCTAAAAAATCACTCAGGCAAAACACCGATTTCTTTTGTCACTTCCGTCCAGCGCGCGAGTTCGTTGGCTAAGAATTTGCCAACTTCACTCTCAGACATCGAGGCATCGGTCAAAGGGCCAATGTTTGCAATGCGAGCCGACAGGTCTTTGTCATTCAGCAACGCATTGACTTCGCGGTTCATTTTTGCAATCACCGGTGCGGGTGTTCCTTTGGGTGCAACGATGGCAAACCAGCCCACCATATCAAAATTGCCAAATTTTTCAGAGAGCGCAGGCACGTTTTCCCAACCGGGCACACGTTTGGCCGACGTGGTGGCAATCACACGCAGCTTGCCTTGTTTGGCCAACTGTGCGGTAGATGCCAAATCAGCCACCATCGCGTCCACATGCCCGCCCATCAAATTCTGTGCGCCCACGCCCACGTTGGCGTAAGGCACCAAGTTGGCGGCGGCCTTGGAGCGTGCATTGAACAATCGAGCAATCATGCCGCTGAAAGTGCGAGGGCCCTCGTTGCCAATAGAAAATTGCCCATCCGACGCTTTGGATTTGGCCACCAAATCATCCAGACTTTGAATCGGCGAATTGGCATCTACCAAGATGGCAAATGGACTTCTGGCAATGAAGGCCACAGGCACAAAATCTTTTTGCGGGTCATAGGGCAATTGACTGAACAACAAAGAATTGGTCACCAGTGCCGCAGTGGTTGCAAAGTAAAACGTATAGCCATCGGGCGTGGCACGCGCGACGGTTTGCGCACCGATGATGTTTTGTCCACCGGGCTTGTTATCGATCACGATGGTTTGCCCCAAGGGCTTGGCCAGCCTATCGCCCAACAAACGCGCCACGTTGTCAGGCCCAGAGCCTGCGGGTTGAGAGAGCACGAACCGAATGGGCTTGTCCGGCCAGTTGGCCGATTGAGCCCATGCAGAGCCTGCAAAAGATGAAGCCGCGAGCAGCAGAGCTGCGATGAAATGTTTGCGTTGCATTTTTGTCTCCTGATAATTTTTGATGAACTTCACTCAAGCCAACTTCAACGCTTGGAGTTGAAGTTGAACTTCTTGACTTGTTTGCGCCACACCGTAGACGTAGTGATCGGGTCGAACAATGGCGGCCACTACCGCATGGACTTCAAACCACTTGGCCAGCACACCTTCGGCCTCCGTCAGGTCGGCAGAGCCCAGTTTTAAAACGGTCAAATGTTTCAAATGGTGGTGCTGCGCCGCTTGGAAAAACGCGTCATCGGCTTGGGCGCTGAGCACAATCTTCCAGCCAGGCGGGTAAACGTCATCCATTCGAACTTTTTCGCCCGAAGCTTGGATCAACAGCGGTTGAGGAAATAAAGTGCCTCGGGCACTGTGCTCAACCGAGCCCAACAGCCCAGCCGTCAAAGCAGGTTGAACATCTTGGCGAGGCGTGGGTTGAACCACCCCAGCGCAAGCTTGCAACAACTGCGCATCGCGCTCACGCGCTTTGAGCACATCACGCTCGGTGATGATCTTGCCAATGTTTTTGATGCGCGTGGTGAGTTCTGTGACATGCGCTTTTCGCTCAACACCATAAGAATCCAAAAGCGTTGGCGCAGCACCGTCTTTTAAAACAGCCTCAAGTCGCCAGCAAATATTGACCGCATCGCGAACGCCTTGGCACATGCCCTGACCTAAAAATGGAGGCTGTTGGTGCGCCGCATCTCCGGCTACAAAAACACGGCCTTGTCGCCATGTCTTGGCCACCAAGGCATGAAAGCGGTAACTGGCTTGGCGCCACAACTCGCCATCGTTTGGCGTCAACCAAGGCGCCAATAATTTCCAAGTCCCTTCAGGGGTGGCCACTTCTTTGGGGTCCTCGCCTTCATTGATGGAGATTTCCCAACGCCGATGGTTGCCCGGGCCGATGACATAGGTCGAAGGTCGCACCGGGTTGCAATACTGCACACTGGTTGTTGGCAATTTGGCCAGCCCCTTGGCATTGACGCGCACATCCACCACCAACCACGGTTCATCAAATCCCAAATCTTGCAATTCAATGCCCACCAACGAGCGAACAGCGCTGCTGGCGCCATCGCAACCCAGCACATACTTGGCTTTGATGTGCGATTGTTGCCCCGCCTCGTCTTGCAAAGTCAAGGTGGCGTGATCGCAGTCTTGGGTCAAATCGGTCAGCGTCAACCCCAGCTTGACGGTGACCGCTGGGTGCGAAGCCGCGTATTCGCGCAGAATTTTTTCAACCGGCGGCTGCGTGAACACCACTGAAGGCGTGTGCGCCAAAGGATAAGGGGCGGCCACCGTGGACATTCTTTTGATGACTTGTCCATCCACGCCGTAGTAAACCGAGTCGGTGAAGGGCTCTAAAAATTCTTTGATTTTTTTGCCCACCCCCATTTGCTGAAAAACACGCGATATTTCGTGATCCAAAGCAATGGCTCTGGGTTTGTCGTACACATCGTGCAGCTTGTCGCAAACAAAGGTGCGGATTCCTTTTTTTCCCAACAAACCCGCTGCAATCGCTCCGGTCGGTCCAAAACCAACAATCGCTACATCGTAGGTGGTTTCATCAAGCGCTGCCCCCATGGTCACACCACCTCCGCTTTGATGGGGTTGCGCAGCACGCCAATGTGTTCAATCTCTATCTCGACAACA